>JBOIAY010000033.1:0-12482 GCA_050739255.1 Gammaproteobacteria bacterium | reverse complement strand
GTGTATATCACGAAATAGTTGGAGCGTGGTGGTCATGTATTGCGGCGATTGGCCGGCCAGCGCAGGAATCGAAGGCGCGACGCCGCCCAAGTCAGGACCGTGGCAACGTGTGCAACCGGGAACGCCGTGTCGCCAATCGCCCACCGTGACGAGTTGCTGTCCGCGCGCTCTTTCCTCGATCGTCAAAGTGCCGCCGGGTTTTTCAAACGGCGGTTTAAGTGTACTGAAGTAATCAGCAAGTACCGTGATATCCGCGTCGCTCAGATTATTCGTCACCGGCTGCATCATGCCGTTTGGCCGCGCGCCGCTGCGGAAAAAGCGCAACTCCTGTTGCAGAAAGTCAGCAGGCTGACCCGCGATGCGCGGGAAGATCCCGCCGCCTTGGCCCTGCGGACCGTGGCATGCGGCGCATGTCTGCGCAAGAACAGGTGGGTGGTGAGTGTTGGCGGCGTAGAGTGCGGGTGCATTCAATACGACAACTGCCGCAAGTATCACAGCAGCCGAGGTGCATGTTTGGTGCGACATCAGTTTTCTCAGTTGGCCGGTAGCCGCGAATCAAGTGGCAAGAAACCGTAATGGCGATAGATGGCCTGAGCGGCAGGGCTGGTCAGAAATTGCAGGAATTCGCGGGCGGCTTGTGGATGCGGCGCATCTTTCATCAAGCCCGCGGTATAAGTCACCTGCATATTGTCCTGCGCCGGGAGGTTCACGGTACTGATCGGGTTGTGCAGGATATGTTCCTGGAAATACGCCTCGGTGTACCACACCGGTCCCACATCGGATTCCCCGCGCAGGATGCGCAACGGTGTCTGACGATGGTGTATCTGGGTCAGATAGGTACTGCCGTTCTTGGCTTTCACCTGCATGATTTCATGCACCAACGGTTCACCACCGGCTTTGTGATATAGGTTTTCAATGGCGCGCGCGATGCCTTCCCATTTCGGATTCGGCATGCTCACACGCACGTCGGCACCTCCTAAGTCCTTGAGGCCGGTGATGTGCTTGGGATTGTCGCGGTACACCATCAGCGCCAGGCGATTGCGCGCGTAGTCTTCTGTGGTAGTGAACCAGTGGTCGTTCTGCTGCAATTCCAGGATGCGCTTGTGACCGGCGGTGTAGATATCTGGCTTGAGGGCGATACGCAGGTTACCCATGATCAACGCGCCTTGGCGGATCTGGTCCGCCAGGATGCCCGGCGGTAATGTCTCCACAAACACGCGCTGGTATTGCGGATGTTGTTTCTGAAACGCCTGCACCAGATCGTGCAGCACCATGAACTGGTTGCCGGCGAAGAACACCGTGAGTTGAGGGTTGACTACGTCGCCGTGCAGGTCAGAAACAATATCAATTTCCGGAATAGTGAAGCGCTTGCCATTTTGCGGCGGCGGATTCCAGGGTGGCAGATAGTTTGGTCGGCTGGCGGCCGAGACGGGGATGCTCCCCATAAGCAGCGCGGCACACAAAAGTGTGCCGCTCACAATATGGAACTTTTCACGCATGGTTGATCCACGCTACAACCCTGAAAAATTCCATTCGCGCCGGGCCCTCCGACATGCCTGTTCTGAGCGAAGTCGCGGGGCCCGGCGCGAACAGAGAATAAATCTCCGTCACAAGGGCATCAAAGCATAGCCGTCGTGCTGCAGGATGATGATGGTCGAGAGCGCCGACAGGGCAACCTTCACATCCGGATCCACCCAACTGTACTCATAGTTGAAGCCTGCCACGGCCTGGCCACAGACTACTATCTGCACACCGGCGGCTTTCAATTCCTTGAATACTTTCAGGTTGGGATTGTCCACCCCGAATTCCTTCTTGTAGTGGGCATTGTCCAGCACCATTGGTGTCGCGCCGCCGTGGATGATCACCACAAATTTGAGATGGTCCAGGGGCACCCCGGCCGACGCGAACACATTCACTGCGCGGGCTACATGGGCCAGGCCACTTTCTGGGTCTTTCGGATCCTTCTGATCACGGGTGATGCTGAACACGGCTTTATAGGTGACGTCCTTCTGTGGTTGATAGACTGCGTCTGGCAGGGGGTGCATGGCACCCGTAGATTTGATGACGGGGTTTTGCCAGAACCCGGCTGGCTGGGCGGCAAAAGCCGCAGCGGGGAATAAAACACCAATGAAAACAGCGAGTAAGCACAGATGCTTTAACATGGGACGGCTCCTGGTTTTGGGTTCGTACAAAATGATTCCGCTCGCCCGGACAGGTACGGTGGCCGATGCCGGGGGTGTTCGATGATAATGCCAACAGGCGCCCATGAACATGGGTTAATCAGCCATCTCAGGAAGTACGGCATGACAGGTCTATACAGGATTACCAAAGTTCTACTGGTATGTGCGCTGTTCGTCTTGGTCCCGGTATTGGCAGCCCGGGCGGATACCACCCCAGTGCCGTTGGCTGCGATTCATGGTGAAAGAGTGCAGTACGCACTCGTCAATGGGCATCCGGTCTACGGCTATCTGAGCTGGCCGACACAGGCTCAAAACCCCCGACCGGGACTCATTCTCATCCACATGTGGTGGGGTTTGAATCAGCACATGCGTGACATGACCGACTGGTTGGCGCGCCAGGGCTATACAGTGCTCGCGGTGGACCTTTACAACGGCCGCAGCACCCGCGACCCGCGTGAGGCCGCGCGGCTGATGGATATTGCTAATTCAGATTCCGGTGCGCTGTTCTCCAATCTGGAACAGGCGGTGTCCTATATGAACACCCAGCAACATGTGACTCAACTTGGCGTCATCGGCTGGTCAGTGGGCGGACATTGGGCCTTCCAGATCGCAAGTGATTTACCACAGGCGTTCGCCGCACTGGCGGTATTCTATGCCGTGCCTTACACGGAGCCCTCGCAGCTTGCGCAGTTGCGCATGCCCATGTTGGCTTTCTTTGGCGGCCGTGATCCGTTCGTGCCTGCTGCGGTGGTAGAGAAATTCCAATGGGCGGCGGGACTTGCGAGCGCACGCGTGGATATCCATATCTATCCGGATGCACAAGCAACATTCGATGATCCCGCTTCCACCGCCTATAATCGGTTTGACTCGCAGGATGCCTGGCGGCAGTTGGATGTTTTTCTTGCGCGTTATCTAAAGACGGCCGGTTGATCCGGACTTCGACCTGATTCAATAAACGGGGAGAATACCCTGTTTCGTAACAGGCAAGCATTCGTGAGTGCTGTCGTGAAGAGGGTGTGTTGTTGCAGACAAGCGAATCCGACATTCCGGCGTTCCACGTCTCACGAGAGGCCGGCAGTGCCACGAAGGTGGTGCTTACAGGCCGCTGGACTTTGCTGGGACTGGCGCGCCGCCTGGAGACGCTTACCCAGGCACTGAAACCCTATGCGCGGGATCCGGATGTGCACTGGGATCTCACTCACGTCGAAGCGCTGGATAGCGTGGGTGCTTTCATTCTCTGGCAAATCAATGACCGACGGCAGCCCGCCCACCTGAATCTTCAGCCGGAACATCTTGCGCTGATCCGCCGCTGGGCGGAACGCCAGATTCCCCAGATACAAACGGTTCCGCACCGGCGGTTCGATCTGGTAAGCGCACTCGCATGGGTTGGCCGCGCCGGCGCAGGCAATCTGCTCAGTTTTGTCACTCTCCTTGGTCAGGTTGTGCTGGACATGGGGTTTCTGATCCGGCATCCGGCACGCATACCCTGGCGCGAGATCTCCGCGACTATATATGAATCGGGTGCGCGCGCACTGGGCGTCACCGCCGTCGTGGGATTCCTGATCGGTGTGGTGATCAGTTATCTGGGAGCACAAACCCTGCAGGGTTACGGTGCACAGACGTTCATCATCAATATCCTGGGCATCGGCGTGATCCGGGAACTTGGTCCGTTGTTGACCGCAATCCTGGTGGGGGGGCGTTCAGGTTCGGCCATGGCGGCGGAGATCGGCGTGATGCGCGTGACTCAGGAACTGGATGCACTCTCGGCTATGGGCACCTCGCAGACTCTGCGTCTGGTATTGCCCAAGGTCGTCGGACTCGCGATCGCGGTACCACTGTTGGTAGTCTGGACCGATGCCATCGGACTCCTGGGCGGCATGCTTGCCGCGCGCGCCAGCCTCGGCATCGGACTCGCGCGTCTGTTTCAGGCGCTGCCCGAGGTAGTGCCACTGGCGAATTTCTGGTTCGGCATCATCAAAGGTGCCGTCTTCGGTTGTGTGATAGCCCTGATTGCCTGCGATCATGGCTTGCGCATCAAACCCAATACCGAAAGTCTCGGCAAGGAAACCACCAACTCCGTAGTCACCACGATCACCGTCGTGATCTTGGTTGATGCTATTCTGGCTGTTGTATTCCAGAGCGTGGGTTTACAGTGAACAAAGAATACGTTGTTCGGCTTGAACACGTGGGCACGCGCTTCGACAGCGAAGTGGTGCATCTCGATATCAATCTATGCGTAAGCCGCGGAGAGATTCTTGGTCTGGCCGGCGGTTCCGGCAGCGGCAAGACCACTTTGCTGCGTGAGATGATCGGCTTGCAAGCACCCACGGAAGGCAAGGTCTGGTTGTTAGGCCAGCAACTCGATACCCTGGATGAGCGGGGATTGGGCCGGCTGCACCGGCGTTGCGGCGTGCTGTTCCAGAACGGGGCCTTGTTCAGCGCGCTCAATGTCTATGACAACATCGCCTTCCCCCTGCGTGAATCCCGTATCGTGAGTGAGAGTCTTATCCGGCAACTGGTGTGCATGAAGCTCGGTATGGCGGGTCTGGAAGCGGATGTCGCAGAACGTTTGCCTGCCGAATTGTCGGGTGGCATGGTCAAGCGCGCGGCGCTGGCGCGCGCGCTGGCGCTGGAGCCTGAATTGCTGTTTCTGGATGAGCCAACATCGGGTCTCGACCCCATCGCCGGGCAGGCCTTCGTGCAATTGCTGGTGGAACTCCATCAGGAACTGGGCTTCACGGCGGTAATCGTCACCCACGATCTCGACGTAATGCATGACATGTGTGATCAACTGGCAGTGCTGGCCGATCAGCGTCTGGCGGCGATCGGCACCCTCGACAGCGTGTTGCAATCCGCGCATCCTCTGGTACACAGCTTTTTCCACGGCGTACGCGGACAGCGCGTGTTTTCTGCGGCAGGAGAGGTGGTTCATGAGTAGTCGAGCCTATGCCTTGTTCACCGGACTATTCCTGTTGCTGCTGTGCGCGGGTGTTATTCTCGCCGCGATCTGGATGAGCGGCTCCCACCAGAAGACCAAGCCATATATTGTTGTGACCAGTGGGGATGTGAACGGATTGTCGCCACAGTCACGCGTGTCGTTTCGTGGTATCCCGGCCGGAAAAGTGAACAAGCTGCGTTTTGATCCCAGCGATCCTCGCCGCATATTGATTGACATTCAGGTAAGCGCGGACACGCCCGTTACTCGGGATACCTACGCCGTGCTCAGGCTCCAAGGCGTGACCGGCTTGTCGCAACTGGAACTTGAAACCAGCGGCACCAGCACGGTGCCGCTCGCCACCTCGGTGCAGTCACCGGCGCGCATCCCCTTGCGGCCGTCACTATTGGACCAGTTGAGCGATACCGGCACCAAGGTTATTACACAACTGGATGTGCTGACCAGTTCACTCAATCAGTTACTGAATGCAGACAACCGGGAGCACATCGCGCGCATCCTGACGCAGGCCGATGCCGCCAGTGCCATGCTGGTAAAACTGGAAGCCGATCTGGATGCAACCGCCCGCCGCATGCCGGCGCTGGCCGGCCAGATGCAAACGACACTTGCACGGCTCGATACTCTGGAAGCCAGCCTCAATCAGTTGGCGCACCATGCCGACGAATTGAGCCTGAGCGGACAGACTGCCGGCCGGAGAATCAACGCCGAGACCTTGCCGCGCCTTGATGCCGCGCTGACACAGATTACGGCCGCCTCGACCCAGATCCGTCAACTGGCCGACAGCTTGCGGAAGAACCCGCAACAATTGCTGCTGGGACCCAAACGGCCGGCGCCCGGCCCGGGTGAACCGGGGTACAAAGGACCTTCGCCATGAAAATCGTTTCGGCCTTGCAGTATGCGTTTGTGGGCGTTTTGCTGCTCGCCGGGTGCAGCATATTGCCCCAACAATCTTCGCCACCCGCGTTGCACGATTTCGGTCCGCCCGCAAACACGGCGCCCAATTCGACTCAGGCAAAAGGACTTGTGGACGAAGCAGTCACGTCGGCAGCGTGGCTGACCGATACGGCGATTTATTACCGTCTGCTGTATGACGACCCCACACGCCTGCGCGCCTATGCGGACAACCGCTGGATCGCACCACCCGCGGAATTGCTGCAGACGCGCTTGCAGATGGTCTTCAATCATGCTGGCGCAAACACCGAGCCGCCCTCGGGTACGGCCCGTTACCGCTTGCACTTGGAACTCCTCGATTTCGAACAGGTCTTTGACACACCGCAATCCGCGCACGTGAGCGTACACGTCGAGGCACGGTTGCAAGACCTTGTCAGCGGAGTAACGATTGCGCAACATTCCTTTGTCATTACACTGGCCACTTCCCCGTATGTACAGGGCGCAGTGCAGGGATACGCGCGTGTCACCGATCAACTGCTCCGGCAGGTTGTACAATGGACAGCAGAAGAGCTGACCGGCGAAGCGCGGGATCCGGTGCAACCGCGGAATACATCAGGGCCCTGAGGCTTGCAACTACGCCGGTTTTTCTTGTCCAAGGTTCGTCAAGTAAAGATCTGAACAATCTACCACTTGTAAAAGTGGGCACAATATTTTTAACTGGAGAGCATCATGCTGCATAATCTTCATTGCGTAGTTTCGAGATTGTTTGCAGCAGGGATGCTGGTGTTGTTGTTCACGGGAGCTTCAGCTTTCGGTGCGACTTCGCTGGCTCCGCTGTATTCCCAGCTCCATTGGCGCGAAGTGGGGCCGTTTCGCGCCGGCTGGTCCACCATGGCCGTGGGCATTCCAGGCCAACCCAATGTGTTCTATTTTGGCGGTGCCGACGGCGGCGTTTGGAAAACCACGGACGCGGGATTGACCTGGCAGCCGTTGTTCCAGCAGGCAGGCTCCATCTCTATCGGCGCGCTGGCTGTCGCGCCGTCCAATCCGGACATTATCTACGTCGGCACGGGCCAAGTGGCAACGCGCTACGACGTGGTGGACGGTGACGGTATGTACCGTTCAGGTGACGGCGGCAAGACCTGGACGCATATCGGCCTTAACGACACGCGTCACATCGGCCGCATCTGGATTGATCCGAAAAATCCAGACGTACTATTGGTGGCGGCTCTGGGCCATTACTTCGGCCCCAATGCCGAGCGCGGCGTGTTCCGCAGCAGCGACGGCGGCCAGCATTGGCAGAAAGTACTGTACGCGAACGATGATACCGGCGCGGTGGATCTGGCCGCCGACAACGCGCATCCCGAGGTGATCTTCGCGGCCACCTGGCAAGCGCGCCAGTACCCATGGCTGGCGTATTACAAGCCGCAGGCGGGGCTTGGCAGTGGCATCTGGAAGTCCAGCGACGAGGGCAGGACCTGGACCAGACTGTCCAGCCACGGTCTTCCGGTGGAGCCGCTCGGGCGCATCGGCCTCGCGGTGGCCCCGGGTACGAACGACCGGCGCGTGTACGCCATCATCGAATCCTCCAGAAGTAGTGATAGCGGCTTGTACCGCTCCGATGACGGCGGCGCCCACTGGAAACGAATGGGTGGCCAGGATTTGGCCAATGACTATTTTTCTCGCATTGCCGTGGACCCGAAAAATCCCGATGTGCTGTATGTGATGAACCGCTCGGTGGCTCAGAGTACCGACGGCGGCAAGACTTTCACCTGGTTCAAGGGCGCGCCCGGCGGCGACGATTATCACTTCATGTGGATCAATCCCGACAACGATGAATACATGATTCTGGCCAGCGACCAGGGCACCACCGTGAGCGTGGACGGCGGCCGGCACTGGTCGAGCTGGTACAACCAGCCCACCGGACAGTTCTATCACGTGGCCACGGACAATCGTTTCCCATACCGCATCTTCAGCGGCCAGCAGGACAGCGGCACAGTGGAAACGAAGAGCCGCGGCGATTACGGTGACATCACATTCCGTGACTGGCATCCGGTCGGCGGTGACGAACGCAGTTACGTGGTGCCGGACACCGGTAACCCGGATATCGTGTACGTGGGCGGGCTGGGTGGCCACGTGTCACGCTTTGATGCCCGCACCGCCAACGTACAAAACATTTCCGCTACACCCATTTCCAACTACGGCGAACGGCCGACAAAGGTGAAGTACCGCTATAACTGGTTCTATCCGGTGGTGGCGGATCCGCATGCAGCCCATACGTTGTATCTGGGTTCCCAGGTGCTGTTCAACACCAGTGACGAAGGCATGCACTGGACCATCATCAGCCCCGATTTGAGCGGCACCAATCCCAAGGCAGCTAGGAACTGCAACAGCAACGACATTACACTGGTGGAAGCGCGCGCCTGCGGATACGGCGAGATTTTCACGATTGCGCCTTCGCCGGTGATGCCTGGCGAAATCTGGGCAGGCACGGACGACGGCCTGATCCACCTGACCCGCGACGGCGGCCAGCACTGGCAGAACGTCACGCCGGCCGGTTTGCCGCTGTGGGGCCGCGTCAACCAGATTGACGCGTCGCCCACGGATCCCGCCAGCGCGTATGCCGCCGTGGATCTTCACCGCACCGATGACACCGGCGCATACATCTATCGCACCCATGATTACGGCCGCAGTTGGACGAAAATCACGGAGGGCATTCCCGCCGGTCAGTATGTCTATGTAGTGCGGCAGGATCTGAAGAAACCGAAGCTGTTGTATGCTGGCACCAACACCGGCGTGTACGTATCCTTCGATGACGGCGATAACTGGCAGCCGCTGCAATTGAACTTGCCCAGCGTGCGGGTTCGTGATCTAACCGTGCACGGCAACGATCTCGTCATCGCTACCCAGGGCCGTGCACTGTGGGTACTGGATGACGTGACGCCGCTGCGCCAGGCCGGTGTTTCGGTGATGGATAAAACGGTGTATCTGTTCAAGCCTGCTGATGCCATCCGTGTACGCAATAACAACAACAAGGACACGCCGCTGCCGCCGGAAATTCCTGCCGGTCAAAATCCGCCCGCGGGCGCGGTGGTTGATTACTGGCTTGGGAAGAATGTCTCCAGTCCTGTGACGCTCGCCATCTATGACAGCAAGGGCACACTGGTGCGCGAATATGCCATCGATGTCCGGTCGCCCAAGCTCAAGACGGAACCGCAGTATTTCGAAAATGGCTGGATCACTTCACCGGCAAGCCTTTCAACGGAACCGGGCGCACACCGATTTGTCTGGGACCTTCGTTATGCGCGTCCACACAGCCTCATGTACAGCTACTCCATCGCGGCTATTTACGGCGAGGGCACGCCCATCATCCCGCGCGGCCCGCTGGTGCTGCCGGGTCAGTACACCGTGAAACTGACGGTGGATGGCCACAGCTACAGCCAGCCTATTACGGTGGCGCTGGATCCGCGCGTACATCCGGCCGCCGGCGCTTTGGAAAAACAACTGAATTTCGCTTTACGGATCGGCAAAGTCATGGACGCCACCGCCAGTGCGTACGCAAGCCTGGATCAGTTGCACACGCAGCTGGCCGGCCTCAGACGACAGTTGGCCGGCAAACCGGCGCACAAGGCACTACTGGCGTCGGTCAACAATTTGGATCAGCAAGTGGAGGCGCTGCGGAGCAAAGCCAGTCATGAGAGGAATCTCGCCGCCATCAACGGCGCGCTGACTAACCTCGCCACACAGGTAAATGACGGCGACCGTGCGCCACCGGCCGCCTACCGTGAAGCGTTCAAGCGTTACGCGCAGTATGCCGATAAAGCCATGGAAAATTGGAAGCGGCTGCAGTCGCATGGGATTCCGGCTCTCAACGCGCAGCTCGCACGGCAGGGCATGGTGCCACTCAAAATATGAGAATCTTGTTTCAAAACGTCACGAGCGCAGGTAGAATAAGGCGCGCGGAGGCGAAAAACTCGAGCGTACACGGTAGTACATGAGGATTTTAAGCCGATGTGCAACGATGTTATACCAAGCGCAGTAGTTTTGAGATAGGTTCTAAGAACAAACGCCCGGTTCAGGCCGGGCGTTTGCGTGTTCGAAACAATACCAGGAGGTTTCAGTTCGTGCCCGCCACCTTCTTTAGGCAGGCCAGGATCCCTTCGCTCATTGTCATCATCGTGTCGAGGTTCTTGGGCGGCTTCATCACGTTCGGGCAACCCGCTTTCTTGGCATAGGGCTGGAATGCTGATGAGGCCACCATGGTACGCGCTGAAGTATTCCAGTTCTCCAGAGCAGGTATGGAGTTGCGATACTTGGTATCAGCAGTACGCACCTGTTTGGGCGAATCCTTGATTTTCTGATTGTATTTGGTTGCTTGGGCGATAAAGTCCGACTGCCGTTTTTTGAGTATTGGCGGCTGGGTATTTATCTGATTGATATCGTTGTCAATTTGATCACGTTGCGCCTTGCATGCTTTGTACTCGTCCTGCGTAAGCTTTTTCGACTTGTCCTGGCAACTGGCCTTGTAGGCAGCTGTTTCCTGTTTTATGGAATTCTCCTTGGTATTCAAAGCGGCGATGTCGGCTTGCAGTTGCTGTTGCTCGGCGAGGATTTGCTTGCCTTCGGCGGCCAATGAGTTGTTCTTCTCAACAGCGGCATCCCGCGCGGTTTTGGCGGATTTCACCGCGGCGATGGCGGATTCGCCCTGGCTGATGAGATTGACGACCGACTCGGCGCCCCAGGCGGTGGTCAGCGCACCGGCGAGGCCCAGCGCGAATACAAGTGTGACGATACGGACTGTGGTCTTCATGAGAACCTCTTTAGGTTTTGGGTCTGGTAAACGAGCTCGAGCGGCTAATTGTAGGGGTAACACCCCGTCCTCGCCAAGTTCAGCCAGATAGCCGGCTGATTTGCGGGCCGTCAGACGCGGCTCCGGCACCAGGCTGTATTTCCATCCCGGGCCTTGAGCGGGGGTTGTGTAATACGTAACGCGGGAGGGGTGGCTGGGGTTGTCGGTGGGCTGTGGTGTCGGGCTTGTGGCCCAACCTCAGGTGGTGGTTGAGGTTGATCTGGCCTCGCCAGTCAATTTTCTTTCCGTCATTCCCACCCCCGCCTGCGTAGGGACACGCTTCAGCGGAGATCCAGATTTGAGTTCCCTCTCCCCTGCGCGGGAGAGGGCTAGGGTGAGGGGGATATTTTTGTGCGACCTTTGGTCGGGTTAATCAAGATAGCGGGGTTTCGCCCCCGCACCACGAGGTACTTTCCTTGTGCGAACAAGGAAAGTATCACGCCTGCCGGTGCGGGAACCGGCTATAAACCACGCGGCCGCAGGCCACTCAAAAGATGTCCCCTCATCTTTACTTCTCCCCCTGAAAGGGGGAGAAGGAACAAGGTGGGCGGGGACGCCAATTATAAGATTGCCGCGTAATCATCCTGAATGCGCGCCAGATCCAGCTTGTTCAGAAAATTCGAATAGCACATCCACGCCGTGATGCCGTTCAGGTCCGCGATCTGCGGCGGCAGGAAACGCGGTGGCACGATGATGCCCTCGTCCACGAACTGCGCCAGAGTTCGCACGTCTTCAAGCGTGGTCTTGCCACAGAACAGCATGGGGATGCGGTGCAGCATGCCTTTCTTGACCGCGAGCCGGATGTAGTTGTAGATCATGACGAAGCCCTTGCTGTAGGACAGGTCCTTGGTGAAAGGCTGACCCGCGGGTGTGCTGCCGCGGAAGATGCGTGAGGCATTTGCGAAGCTTTCGCTTTCGCCGATGTTCTGCTCCAGATAGAACCGGTACACGTCCAGGAAATTTCCGCCCTGTTCAGCCATGCGGACTGCGAGGATCCGGTTCGCGAGACGTTTCAGGCGGCTCGGATAGGACGCGAAGGTGATGATCTCCATGAGCACCGCGAGCCCTTCCTGGGTGATGGTGGAAGAGGGCGGACCCTTGGACAGGAAGGTGCATACCGGTTGGCTGCTGCCGTTGAGCGTGGTGCCGAGATGCACCCAGCCTTCGTGGACTTCCAGCAGGCGCAGATCGCGTTCGTTGAACCTGGCATTCGTGCGCAGCTTGATGTAATCGGCGCCGGCAGCGGCATCCGCCTCGATACCGTCCGACAACTTGACCCGCATGGTGCCTTCTGCTTCCCTGAAGGATTGGTTGATACGCTTCTGCAGGATCTTGACCGCGTCTTCGGCCGACAGGTTTTTCTCCGGGGCTTTCAGCAGTTCGCTCTGGTCAATATTGGAGATGGCGTCGCTTAGAAGTTTACCGAGATCGGCAAGCGTGGGACCGCCTTTGTGGAAGGCGTCACTGGCCGACCCGTACAACTCCTGCGAGATGAGCGCGAAGTCCGGTGTGCCGCGCGCTTCCAGCATGCGCACCACCAGGATGTATTCGCGGCACATGCGTCGCATGATGCTGCCCAGCGGATTGTATTGGCCGAGTTCGCGGCCGA
>JBOIAY010000032.1:0-12911 GCA_050739255.1 Gammaproteobacteria bacterium | reverse complement strand
GCCCACGATGGCGGAATCCGGCAGCGTGACGCCTTCGTACGTCGCGGCTTGGGCATTAAGCAGCGCGCCTGCAGCCAGCAAAATCAATATTGAAAGCAGTTTCTTCATGACACTTCCTCCATATAGTTCGATCCTCTACAAGCCTAGCACGTCAATAGATTAACCGCCCGCCGATTGGCCTTTGAGATAGTGTGCAAAGAATGCCAGAGTCCGTTTCCAGGCATCGGCAGCCGCAGCGGGCCGGTAATTCGTTCCGGAAGGGTTGGCGAAGGCATGACCGGCGCCCGGATAGATATGGATTTCCGCATTGATATGCGCCTGTTTCAGGGCAGCTTCGAAGGCATGCACATCCGCTGGCGTAATGCCTTTGTCCTCAGCGCCGAAAAAGCCCAGGAGCGGCATTTTCAATTTTGACAGTGCAGTCACATCATCCACCGGCCGGCCGTAGTACATCACCGTCGCATCAATCTTGTCCGGCAGCATCAGCGCCGTCTGCAGTGACCAGCCGCCGCCGAAACACCAGCCGATGACGCCGATGCGGGACGCATGCACGGTATCATGCAAATAACCGTACGCTTGGCGCAGATTGCTCGCGGCCGCATCCTTATGCGCCAGCACGCCACGCATGAGTTCTTCCGCTGCTGCCGGAGTAGTGGCTGCATGTCCGCCATACAGGTCCACAGCGAGCGCGACATAGCCTTCACCTGCAAGTTGATCCGCCATGCTGCGGATGTTGGCATTCAAACCCCACCATTCATGGATCACGATGATGCTTGGCAAGCTTCCTTTGGCATGCAGCGGCTCGGCCAAATACCCGCGTACCGGCTCGCCGTTCACCATGGCGTACACCACGTCCCTGCGCTGCACCGGCCGGGCGGGTTTGGCCTCGGAAACTGGATTGGCTACCGGTACATCGTGCGCGTGCATGGCAGTCATGGCGAGCAGATATTGCTGATCGCTCATGGCCATAAGCGACGGCGCGCAGAACAGGGCAAACAGCAGTACGGTACCAGTCAACAATCGAATCGAACGCATGACGTTCTCCTTTTAGTCCCCACGATACACACAACCCGAAGTGCAGGTTTCAGCAATCACGACTTTGCATAAAGCCGGTAAGGAAGGCTCCAATTTTTTCCATATCCAGCGCGCCAGATTCTCGCTGGTGGGATTTTCGAGCCCTGAGATTTCGTTCAGATAGCGGTGATCCAGCAACTTAAATACCGGCATAAATGCGGCTTTTAGATCGGCGAAATCCATGACCCAGCCTATATCCGGCTGAAGCTCGCCGCTGATATGGATTTCCACGCGGAAGGAATGGCCGTGCAGGCGGCTACACTTGTGGCTGTGCGGCAAGTTCGGTAGCCGGTGGGCAGCTTCGATGTAGAATACTTTGAAAATTTCCATGTTGATGCGTGTTAATCAGGACGTTACTCCAGAGTATTCTAGCCGAGATGGCGCCTGCACCGCGTGCCCGGTATCCCTGCAAGCAGGCCGCTTGCACCCCAAGCGGCAGTCTCGTATGTTGGCGCCTAACACAGTACACAGAATATATATCCTGGATTGCCAAATCATGGGCACCAAATCAACCCAAGGCATCGCCGCCAAGCTCGAACAGCTGCGCGAGGAACACCGAGATCTGGACATCGCTATCGGTCGCCTGGCCGAGGACATCCATACCAATGAATTGCAGTTGAAGCGCCTCAAGAAGCGCAAACTGCAGCTCAAGGATTACATCGCCAAGCTCGAAAGTCTGCTCATCCCCGACCTCGACGCGTGATTGACCTGCACCTCCATTCCCGTGCTTCCGACGGTACACTCACGCCCACCGAGCTGGTGCAACTGGCTGCCTCGCGCGGCGTGCAACTGCTGGCACTCACGGATCACGATTGCGTGGATGGTTTGGCGGAAGCCCGGATCGCAGCCGAGATCGCGGGCATCAGTTTCATAAACGGCGTGGAACTGTCCGTCACTTGGGAGCGCAAGACGCTGCACGTGGTGGGCCTCAATATTGACCCCGATAATGCAGAATTAGCTGCAGGGCTGCTGCGTCTGCACGCGGTGCGCGGGAACCGTGCGAAGGAGATAGGCCGACGCCTGGACACTGGTGGCATACGCGATGCGTATGCCGGCGCATTGCAACTAGCGGGCAGTGACAATGTTACGCGTACCCATTTTGCTCATTGGCTTGTCAAGCAAGGCCACGCCAAGACACAGCAGGATGCTTTCCACCGTTTCCTGGCGCGCGGCAAACCGGCCGCTGTACCAGTCATCTGGGCAAGCCTCGAAGAAAGCATCGGCTGGATTCATGCGGCCGGAGGCCGCGCGGTGCTGGCACATCCGCTGCGTTACGACATGACGCGCACCTGGCTCATCAAAGCGCTCGCCGCTTTCAAACAGGCGGGTGGCGATGGCATCGAAGTCATCTGCGGCCACGGCAATCGTGATGAAATCTCCAGCGCCGCCCATTACGCTACACGCTTCGGCTTCGCCGCTTCCGTGGGTTCGGATTTCCACAATCCGTCCACGCCGTGGAATCTGCCCGGAATCGAGACACCGTTACCGGAAACACTTGCGCCAGTGTGGAAATACTTTTAACCGAGTGCCGATGCCAGCTTGAACACTTCTGATTCGACGAATATCTTCACCAGGTCCGCATCCAGTTTGCCAAGTTTGGCTTCATCCTCCAGCACCGTGAAGGCCCGCTCCGAAGGCATGGATTTTTTGTAGGGACGGTCCGCTGCCGTCAGCGCGTCGTAGATATCGGCCACCGTCATGAGCCGTGAGCCAAGCGGGATGTCCGCCGCGCTGCGGCCGTGCGGATAGCCACTGCCGTCCAGTTTTTCGTGATGGGCCCCGGCGATTTCCGGAATGGCAGCCAGGTCCTCGGGCCACGGAATGCGCTGCAGGAAATTGTAGGTATGCACCACGTGCGATTCGATCTCGCGGCGTTCTTCCGTCGTGAGGCTGCCGCGCGGGATGGACAAGACGCGTTGCTCTTCCGCCGTGAGCAGCGGCACACCCTCTTCCGAAAGGCTGTAATCCATGACGTTCTTCAGTACCTTGCCGGGCTTCTTTTTCTGAACCCTGGGTTCGTTGGCTTCCCGGATGACCACCCAGTAGGCATCCAACGTCGCGAGCTTGTTCTGCAACTCCTGCTCAATGGCCTGCAATTCCTGGCGCGAATCCATGCCGCTGCGCAGCATTACCAGCTGTTGTGCCAGGGCACGGCGCTTGAGGCGTTCGATCTCCACGCTGATGCGTTCACGGATCGCCAGGTAGTGTTCCGGCGTGAGCTTGTGAGCCTTGACCAGCACATGCTCTCGCACCTCAAGCTTGCCGACATCATGCAGCAAAGCTGCATATCTCAGCTCGCGTAATTGCTTGCTTGTAAAACGAGTGCTGTGAAAACGTGGCAGATTGGAGCGCGGCAGTGCTTCGGCTAAACCGACAGTCATGCGCGCGACGCGGAAGGAATGTCCGCCGGTGACGGGATCGCGCTGTTCGATAGCCACCACGGAAGCCAGTACGAAACCCTCGAACATGTCCTCGAGGGCGCGCACGTGCCGGTGCTGCTGTCTCATGGCGGCGGCCAGGGACAGAGTGCCGGCGACCGCCGCTGCCGGCCAATGATTTGAAATACATATCTCGTCCGCGCCGGCGAAGGTCTCGTCCACCACCAGAGCCGCGTCGGGCGCGGCGGCTTGCCAGTGCGCGCGGGTCATTTCCGCTGACAGCAGCGCGGGTGTGAGGCACAGCACCGCGCAGTCTTGATCCTTCAGGTCCGCGGCTGTCTTGATGAAAATAATCCGCAATCCGGATTGCGCGAAACTCTCGATCAACTCGCTGGAAAAATAACCGTCATCCACCGCGACACAGGATGTGGTGGAAATGCCGTTGTCCTCAACGGCAGCAGGCGCGGTCATGCTGGTGTCAGACATTACCGCTAACCGCCCTTCCACGCGGCGTGGTCTTGAGTAGTTCGTCCACGGAAATCGCTGCTACCAGCACATCATCTTCGGTTTCATTCGCGCTGCCCGTGGCCAGCCATTCGCGCCGCGGCACCTGCCGCGCGCCCAATCCGGCAAAATCGAATTGTTTCGGATCGGCCAGATGCGAGAGCGTCACGTTCTGCAAGGCAGCGAAAATCGAATTGCTGCGTCCCGGAAACTTGCGCTCCCACTCCGTGAGCATGGCCTTCAGCGCTTGGCGTTGCAGATTTTCCTGTGAGCCGCACAGGTCACAGTGGATGATGGGGAATTCCTTATACGCGGCGTACTTGGCGATGTCGTGCTCCTCGCAGTAGGCCAGTGGACGGATAACAACGTGCTGACCATCGTCGGATTGCAGCTTGGGTGGCATGGCTTTGAGTTTGCCGCCGTAAAACAAATTCAGGAACAAGGTCTCGATAAGGTCGTCACGGTGATGGCCGAGGGCGATCTTGGTGATGCCGTTCTGTGATGCGAATGTGTACAGCGCGCCGCGCCGCAGCCGCGAGCACAGGCCGCAGGTGGTCTTGCCTTCCGGTATCACGCGCTTCACCACGCTGTAGGTGTCCTGCTCCAGAATCTGGAACGGTACACCGATATTCGTCAGATAATCCGGCAACACACGCTCAGGAAAACCCGGCTGCTTCTGATCGAGATTCACCGCCAATATCTCGAATTCCACGGGGGCGCTCTCACGCAGCTTCAGCAGGATATCCAGCAAGGTATAGGAATCCTTGCCGCCGGACAGGCACACCATGACCCGGTCTCCGGCCTCGATCATGTTGAAATCCTGGATGGCCTTGCCGACGTTGCGCCGCAGGCGCTTCTCCAGCTTGTTAATGTTGACTGAATGCTTCTGGACGTGTTTCTGCATTACCGATGCTCCGTAGATGTCGCGAAAGCGCACCATTCTAGCCGGAAAATTAGCAGTTTTTGAGTCGTTGGAATCGACTCCTTTGTAATAAACCACAGGCTGATACGGTCTCATGCTTTATACATGAGGAACCTCTGATTTATTCCCTTTCCTTCGTTCCCGCGAAAGCGGGAACCCAAGAAAATCAGATCCCTGGACCCCGGCTTTCGCGGGGGTGACGAATAAATCAGGGGTTCCATAAAGAGGATTAGGCATGAATTCCATCCGATGGACGCTACTGCTTGTTGCAACTGTGATATTGAACCCGGTGACCGCAAGTGCGGCGCCGCAGGTCATTACCAGCGGTGTCACACAAGTCAGTCTGCTGGAACTATATACATCCGAAGGTTGCAGCAGCTGTCCGCCAGCTGAGAAATGGCTGTCCGGGCTCACGGACGATCCGCGTCTGTGGAAACAGGTCGTGCCGATTGCCCTACACGTGGACTATTGGGACAACTTGGGCTGGCGCGATCCGTTCGACAGCCATACCTACACCTTGCGCCAACAGCGATATGCCGAGCACTGGGACAAGGGTGTGGTCTATACACCCGAATTTGTTCTGAACGGCAAGGAATGGAGTAGCTGGTTTGGTCTGCACTCGTTACGGCTGCCGCATGCAAGCGACATGGGGCGCCTGATACTTACTATTGACGGCCCGCAGATCACCGCGACATTCACACCCATAAACAGCAGTTACAAATCCCTGGTTCTGCATGTGGCGGTGCTTGCCTTTGGTGTAAAGACGCGTGTAGGCGCCGGCGAGAACGCCGGCCGGGTACTACGCCATGATTTTCTGGTGATCGGATACGGACAGCATCCACTCGCCACGTGGGGACAGGCATTCACGGCCAGCCTGCCCGTACCTCGCGGAGTCAGCGTGGAAGCATCCCGCTACGCGCTTGCAGCTTGGGTATCGGCTCCAGGTAATCCTGCGCCCATTCAAAGTGCGGGTGACTGGCTCCCTGCAGCCCCATAGCCGCCGCGCAAAGAAACTTTACTACCGTACCCGATGAGTTAATACTTGACAGCCTGCTTTCGGCCGAGGCTGTGTGAAAACGCGGAAAAATAAAAGTCGGTGGTAAATTCCGACTTTATATTTCTGCATTCACCTAATCAAGTGGGAGAACAAAACAAATCGAGACGTCTATTAATCGCTATTATGTTGTTGCGTCCCATTCACTCGGATTTTTCATGCGTTTTCACACAGCCTCGGCCGGGTCACGCCGCGTCCTGCGGCGTTTCAAGGTGTAGTAAGGCACGACTCCTTATTCCCGTACTCATCGGGCACTGAACTCAAACTACCGGCGTGATGATCGGACGTACATGTCCCTTGAAATTCCGGCGCACCTTGCACAAGTCATAATCAGCCTGCAAACCCAGCCAGTAGCCCGGCGTCGTACCCAAGGCTTTCGATAAACGCACATCCATCTCGGCGCTGATGCCGCTGGCGCCGTTCAGTAGCCGCGAGAGTGAAACTCGCGTGATGTCCAGGCGTTCAGCCGCCTCAGTAATGCTGACATCGGCAAGCCATTCCCGAAGAATCTCTCCGGGTTGTGGCGGATTGTGCATCTGACTCATGTGTGGATACCTCAGTGATAATCTTGGTAATCAACCAGTACGGCGTCACCACTCTCGAAACCGAATGTGAGACGCCAGTTTTCATCAACCCGCACCGCCCAGCGACCCCTGAGCGGACCCGACAACGGGTGCAGCCGCCAACCTGGTGCGTTCATGTCATTCGGCCCCTTGGCCCGGTTCAAAGCTCCCAGCAACACGCGCAGCCGCGCGGCATGTTTTGGCTGGATACCCGCCCGGCTTCCTTTGAGAAAGAATGCCTGTAGTCCCTTGTGGCGAAAGGTCCGAATCACCGCGCCACTGTAACGCGATACGTTACATGTTGCAACTACTCCGTGGCCCTGGGTCCGTGACAGCTGTTGCCGGTGCTGAGGACGGCTACACAATCACTCACCCAAAAATGCTTCCATCGTCACTGCTAGTCCCGGATAGGCTTTCAGTACCGCCTTGTCCGCCGTCACCAGAGGAACATCCAATGCAGAAGCAAGCGCGACGAATTCGGCATCATAGGCAGTAAGGGTGCTGTCAGCGACCACAGTGAACACCAGTTCATCGGCAATGATGTGCTCGTGTTCGGCCATAGCATGACCAACTGCTTTCAATATCTCGACGATTTGGATAGCAGATAATAACTTGCGCCGCAGGTAGGCTGTCAGCACATTCCGCATCTCCGAGCGCCACAGAATCGGTGCGTGCCAGTCAGAATCCTGTTGACGAACAGCCTGCGCGATCTCGGTATTCTGTCCCCGCACCCAACAATAATGAATCACACTGGTATCAACAACGATCACTTCAGTCCCTTGCGCTTGTAACGATCGCCGATTCGATGATCCACTAGGGGAAGCCGATCGGTGAATGCCTTCGTATCGCGCGCAAGTTGACTCTGACTCACCTTGGGGACAAAGACTTCACGCTCCAGCCGCGCCAGAATTTCGCTATTCAGACTACGGCGGTTTTTCTGAGCGCTGCGCTTGAGAAAGGCATGCACCTCCGTGGGGATATTTTTGAGCGTCAGGTTCAGCATCACAACCTCATTGGAACCAATTTGGAACTATTCAATTTTAACGCAATGATGCCACCGGTCAAGCTTGTGCCCAAACCCAAGGGCCTGCGGCGCATCGGACTGCCCTGCCCGCTCGGGGGGACTTAAGTTGCCAGCGACAAGGCCGGACGCAGACCTGCGCGGGCGGCAAGCCTCACCAGCAGATCAAGGCTGAATGTATTGATTTTGCCGTGTTTAATGTCGCTGACCCGTGCTTGAGTCACTCCCAGCACCGCGGCGGCGGTAGTCTGCGTTGCGGCGCTTTCAAGCCAATGCTGGAGACCACGCAGCAATTCGGCGCGCATGGTAAGTTCGGCAGCTTCATCCGCTCCGAACAGGTCAAAAAATACGCCGCGTGGATCACCCGGAATCGTCTGGGGTGGCTTCTTGCGCTTGCTGTGTTTGGATTTGTGTGTCTTCATAGCTCACCTCTTGACTGACTTGTAACGCTCTCGCGCCAGTCGCAAATTATGCTGGCTGAGTTTCTGCGTCTTTTTTTGGAACGCATGCAGTACATATATCGCATCGCTGCCATGCGCAAGATAAATCACCCGGAACGCTCCGATGGCATCCCGAATGCGAATTTCCCGCACACCGGAACCGATGACGCTCACCGGTTTCCAATCATCAGGCATTTCGCCTCGTTGCGCCTTCCACAACTGGAAACCTGCTTCCCGGCGCACGTCGAGTGGGAATGCCTTGACTTCATCCTTGCAACCCCCGATCCAGAAAATACGTTTCACGAAGCAATTATGCTAGATATTGCATACTGGTTCAAGCCTGTGGGCAGCTCAGGGTACGGCTATTTGATAACTGAGCCAGGCCTGCAGCGGATACTTGCGCGACTGGCCGCTTGGATGTTCGGCGGCAACGCCCGCATCCGCGGTGAGCATTCCCGGTCCAATCGGCATCACCCACTGCAGGTCGGCCGAGGCCATGGGGATGCGCTCGGGCGCCAGTGGATTGCCGCCCGGCGGCGGGGCATTAGTGCCGTCCCAGTTGATTACACCGGCGCGCATCAGCAGGCTCAAGGATTGGTTTTCGCCATTCACGCGGATCAGGCCAACTGTGAGGAAGCGTGAATCATTGTCGGTGGGGTAACCGATGGTCTGGCCATAATAACGGTAGCCGCTCTTATATTGTTCATTTTCGTAGACATCATTGATGGCGATGCCGTTGGTGAACGGCCAGCCGGCGGTGGTATCGGAATACTCGATGAACAGCCGCTGACTCACGCCCGCCTCGCCCGCCCAGGCGGTTTCCAGACCAAACAACGGAAAGAATTTCTTGGGGATGTGGTGGGTCTCGTCACGGAAGCCGCCGTTGACATAGAACGCCCAGGGCTGTCCGCTCCAAAGCCAATGCCAGCGCACATCCACGCCGGCCAACTGGCTGCCGGCGACACTGCCCGGATCCTGGGGATTGTCGAGCGCGTTGCCGCCGGTGAGCACCCGCCAGAATTGCAGGCCCGAATTCGCCTGGCCTTCGCCGCCCCACAAAGCGGTGCGGTACAAGCCGATCTGGAAATGCTCGGTGGGCTGCGCGGCGATGCGCAAGCCCCAGATGCGGGTGTGGGGGATATACCGGCCGTCGTTCAGTTCGCCCATGAAGGTCGTCACGCTCCAGGGTCCGATCCAGGACAGCCACGGCGACTCAAACGGTACCGGTGAACTGCGCGTGATTTCCAGTGCCGGCACCGGCCGCGCGTTGGTATCGAGCAGCATGCCGCCGCCCCAGCCCGAACCCCACCAGCGGTCCTGCTCGCCCGCCAATAGCAGCCAGTTGCCGGCCTGCACGCCCACGTAACTCCCGTCCAGACGGTTCTGGTTGGCGCCGTTGTCGAACGGCTGGTTGTCGTGACTCACGTCGAGCGCATAGAAAAAGTTTTCGCACTGCGCGGACAAGGCGCCTTCGATATTGTTCTTGCCGCGCGGTGCCGGCGCGAACCAGCGCAGTTGCGGTTGGCCGCGCTGCAAGGTGATTGCCGCCGAAGCATGCGTGTCGAAACACGCTGGCGCGTGCGGAATCTCGGCCATAAGCCGCTGCCAGGCATCCCGTTGTAGCAGTGTGAGTTTTGCCGGATCCACGGCGTACAGCGCCTGCGTGACAGCCGCCCAGGGCAGCGGCCAGGCGTCAATCGGGCCGTGCAGTACGCCGGTGTCGGCGAGGATTTCCACGTCCTGACGCATCTGCAGATTGTTGGCCGGCATCCATACCGGATCCTGGGTGATGGCGGCACGGGCGTCCGGATTGATCAGAGCAACCAGAAGAATTGCGTACAGACCGGCACGCAATCCGTATCTCAGTGCGCCAAATAAAACTGTTTTCCGGGACCGGGTGTTCACCTTGATTGCCCCCAACGGCGGCACGCGCAGGTACGCGCGCTCACCGCATTATATGGCTGGTCGGCAACCGGATAACTGGAATCAACGGTATTGAACTGAGGAATAACTTACTTGGGTGGACAAAGCCCAGCGGCTCTTGGCCAGATGATAGCGCAGGTCGAGATAGGCCGCCGCCCGGTCCTTGACCTTCGGACCAACGATGATCCTGGAATTGTCTTCCACAAACAGGCAGGGTTCCGTCTCGACATACAGGCGGGCTGGCAGTCGTGATTGATCGGAATTGATATAGTCAGAGGATATATCAAAGGCCGCAACAATGCGTGCTTCACGCTCCCCCTGATAGGCCTCATGCTTGAAAAGATACAGAACGTCGCTCACCAGTATCCGCACCAGCGCGTCGATGATTCCGGCATCTTTTCCCAGCGCTTTCTTGATCCCGGCAATGGCTTCAAGATGCGGTTGCAATCCGTCCAGCGCTTCGGCAACCGCGGCCGGATCGTACTCCACGCGATACAGCACCGGCTGCACGAAGCGTTTGTGCCGCGGTCTTTCGGGAATTTTTGTCTGCGCCGCGGCAGGATCCGATTGCAGTTCTTCCGACATGCTCGCCGGTTCGGCAAGCTCGGTTTCATGCATCTGGTTGAACGGCAACTTGTCGCCCTGCTGGGAAAATGCCGCAAGCGGCGTCACCACGCAGAAGCCGCTGCCATCCCGGCCATACGCTCTCCACAAATCCAGGTAATCGCTGCGCAAATTGAAGGAAGCGATGTAGACGGAATATTCGCGTCCGTCCCAGGGCGTGGTCAGCGGCCAATCCCGCGACGTGTTGTCGGGGAAAAACTCCCGCAAGAGCCCGGCCGTGGAGGACGCCTCACCCTCGAACAGACGCCTGCCGTCCTGCGCATCATCGAGATAGGCGGCGTTGTACAGCCGCAGTCGGTTGGACATCGCAGCGTCCGCGGCGCCACCGGACAACATCGCGGTCACGGCTTCGAGCGTGGTGAAATGCGACACGCCCTCCGGCGCCTCCCGCACGATCAGGTTTTTTTTGATTTTCGAGATCTCCGCCTGCAGGCCCATGAAGGGCACCAGCATGTCGCGCAAGGTGTTGGCCCCGATCTGGTTGTCCTGTTCGAGTTCCAGCAGGCCCAACAGCACAAACGCGGCTTGATCGCCCTCGTTGGCTGCTTCTTCCAGCCATCTGCGGCATTCCGAAATACTCCGATTGGTACCCTGCGCGTCGTGATACGCCAGCGCGAGCATGCGTTTCGCGGGCACATCGCCGGATTCGGCGGCCCGCTTGATCCATTCAAAGTATTTGGTTTCGTCCTTGTCATACCCCGCACCGTCGTGGTAACTCTGGGCCAGTTCGATCATGGCCATGGGGAAATGCGCTTCGGCCGCCCGCTCGATCCACTGCCGGGCCGCGGCCGGATCATGGGACGCACCGATTCCCATGCGGTGGGCTTTGGCCAGCAGGTACATCGCGCGTCCATCGCCAAGTTCCGCAGCCCGCGTGGCGAACTGCTCAAATAGCAGGTCCTTCGCGAGTTGCTCAACATCCATGTGCCGGCGGTCCGCAAGCGTGGCTTTGAGGTAATACGCGGACATCTCCACCATGGCGGTGGGATGCTGCAGTTGCGCGGCTTTCTCAAGCCATGCGACATACTCGTCCTGATTCTTTGCCGTGCCCGCACCGTCGCGGTAGGCATGGGAAAGATTGAACATGGCGCTGAGATCGCCTGCCTTGGCCGCCTGGGTCAGCAATTGGAAATGTTTTTGCGCATTGACTTGAACCCCGAGGCCGTAGAGATAGTTGATCGCCAGATTGTTCATGGCGCCCGGCTCGCCCGCAGTGGCAGCGCGCTCGAGGAGCCGGGTGTACTCCTGCTGATCCGGCCTGATGCCGATTCCATCCCGGTAGGCCATGGCCAGACCAAAGAGGGCGGGAGGATAGTTCTGGTCGGCGGCGCGCTTTATCCAGTGGAAGAATGCGGGCTTGTCCGCCTCGGTACCCAGGCCATCCTTGTATGCGTTTGCCAGATTGAACATCATCGAGGCATCGCCGGCCTCGGCGCCTTGCCGGGTCCAGCCGAAAAACGCCTTCAAATCCTTTTTAACCTCCTCGCCTTTGAAATGACTCTCGGCCAGTTTGCGCATTGCCGTGATGTTCCCGGCCTCGGCCGCGCGCTTGTACCAAGTGAAGGCCTTCTCGATGCTGGCAGGCACCCCTTCGCCGTTTGCATACGCCTCACCCAGGAGCCGCATGGCTTCAGACGATCCGGCGCCCACGGCCTTCAACAGGGAGGCCACCATCTGCTTGAAATCCGCGGCGAGATCTTCTGCCCGCTCATGGTAGGACTTGGCGAGCAACGCCATGCCCTCCGGATTTCCGAGTGCTGCGGCGCGCTGGATCCAGTGCAGAGCCAGCTTGTCGTTTTTCTCGGCGCCCGTGCCGGTGCCGTAGGCATGCGCCAACTCGGCGACCGCTTTTGGATTTCCGGTATTGCCGGCGCGAATCAGCCATTCCATGGCTTGCATGTTGTCGCCGCGGGCGCGAAGTTCCATCGCAATATCAACCATGACGTCGGCGTCGCCGTCAATCGCCAGCTCCTGCAAGGCATGAAATTCTGAATCGTCCATCTCGGATCTCCGGACAACAAGGCGCTTTATGTCCCCAACGCACTCACATTTTTTCGAACTTGATGGTGCCGGCGGAGAGAATCGAACTCCCGACCCACTGATTACAAATCAGTTGCTCTACCAACTGAGCTACACCGGCGCACCAAAGTACCTGACCTCTGCCATCCCTGGCGAAACCCTAGCCTCTTTCCCACCACCGGCCTGAACTTCCTGTTCAGGCGCTCGACCGGATCGAAATGCCACCGGCATTTCGATGGAATATGCCGGCCGCGCCCAACTGAGCTACACCGGCGCACTAAAAAACTTTGCCTCTGCCATCCCTGGCGAAATCTTGACCTGTTTCCCATCCCCGGCCTGAACTTGTCAGCCCGGCTTACCTGCCTCGCATGACAAGTCCAGCTACGGGC
>JBOIAY010000031.1:0-5418 GCA_050739255.1 Gammaproteobacteria bacterium | reverse complement strand
CGGTGACGCTGGACGACATCCGCTGGCGGTACTGCGACATCAAATGCGTGGCACTGCTGGGCAATGTGCTCTTGCGACAAGAGGCGCTGGACCAGGATTGCAACGAGGCGGTACTGGTACGTGATGGATATGCGACTGAAGGCACTGCCAGTAGTCTGTTCATCGTGCTGCAAGGTGAAATCATCACGCCGCCCAAAAGCCGCGACCTCCTGCCCAGCATCACCCGCGACGTGGTGCTGGAACTTGCTGTCCGGCACAATCTGCCCCACCGTGAAGCCCGCATTCCGGCCATACAACTGCGCGAGGCCGAAGAAATCTGGTTCGCAAGTTCCACCCGCGAGGTATATGCGGTGACGCAACTGAACGGCCGACAAGTGGGCAACGGCAAGCCGGGGCCACACTGGCAAAAGATGCATGCCTTGTTTCAAAAGCACAAAATAGCCGATTCATTGAACACGTGAACGACTCACCGGTTTTGAAGTTCCCGCTGGAGTTTCCCGTCAAGATCATGGGACGGGATACACAGGTGTTCCACGATGCAGTCGCCGCCATCCTCGCAGAACACGTGGCGCCAATCGAAAAGCTGAAGGTCGCAAAGCAATCGAGCAGCGCCGGGCGGTTCATCTCCATCACCGTTACCTTCACCGCCGATAGCCGTGAACAACTGGATGCACTGTACCAGGCGTTGACCGACAGCGAACACGTGCTCATGGCCTTATGACGCGCGGTGTTGCACTGCCTGTGCTGCGCGATTTGGGTAGCGTGGCCTACGAACCCACTTGGCGCGCCATGCAGACGTTCACCGACGCACGTGACGCTTCCACCCGTGATGAGATCTGGTTCCTGGAGCATCCGTCGGTGTTCACCCTGGGGCTGGCCGGGAAAATGGAACACGTGCTCGCGCCGGGTGCTATCCCCGTTATCCATATAGACCGCGGCGGCCAGGTGACCTATCACGGTCCCGGCCAACTGGTGGTCTATCCGCTCATTGACCTGAGGCGTCTCAAACTCGGCATACGCGGACTGGTGGAAGCCATCGAGCTTGCGGTCATGGATACTTTGAAGGAATGTGGCATCCCGTCGGTCTCGAGACGCGAAGCACCGGGTGTATACGCAAAAGATGGGCGCAAACTGGCTTCACTGGGTTTACGGGTACGGCGTGGCTGCACCTATCATGGCCTCGCGTTCAACGTAGCCATGGACCTGGAACCGTTTTCGCGCATCAATCCCTGCGGTTATGCTGGTCTGGAGATGACGCAAGTAAAAGACCTGGGTGGGCCGGCGAGTGTCTCGCGCGTCTCGGAGCTGCTCAAACCCAGGCTGATCGAGCGGCTGGGGTACAATAGCTAGACCATCTTCCCGGCGGCTTGCGCTGCCGGCCGGCCATTAGGATTGCATGTGAGTGAACCCCTGACCGCCCCCCGCGCACGGCTTGAGCCCGGCAAGAAGCTCAGCGCCGCCGAAAAGATGGCGCGCATTCCGGTGAAGATCGAGCCCACCGTCACGCCGCTGCGCAAGCCGCCCTGGATCCGGGTGCGCTCGCCCGCCACACCGGAAGTGGCGCGGCTCAAGCAGATTCTGCGCGCCAATCACCTGCATACCGTCTGCGAGGAAGCCTCCTGCCCCAATATCGGCGAGTGCTTTGGCAAAGGCACCGCCACCTTCATGATCATGGGCGACATCTGCACGCGCCGCTGCACCTTTTGTGATGTGGCACACGGCCGCCCCAGCACGCTGGATGCCGACGAGCCGATGAATCTGGCGCGCACCATCAAGGCCATGGGTTTGAATTATGTGGTAGTCACGTCCGTGGACCGGGACGATCTGCGCGACGGCGGCGCCGGTCATTTCGTGTCCTGCATCCGCGCCATCCGGGACATGAGCCCACACACCCGTATCGAGGTGTTGGTGCCGGACTTTCGCGGTCGCATGGACGTGGCGCTGGCGCTAATCCATGACGCGCCGCCGGATATATTCAATCACAACCTTGAGA
Source organism: Gammaproteobacteria bacterium (assembly GCA_050739255.1). Taxonomy (GTDB): domain Bacteria; phylum Pseudomonadota; class Gammaproteobacteria; order Natronospirales; family REEB76; genus REEB76. The sequence continues at coordinate 3,425 of JBOIAY010000031.1, read as the reverse complement.
CCGTGCCGCGCATTTACCGGGAAGTGCGTCCGGGTTCCGATTATCGGCATTCACTCATGCTGCTCAAGCGCTTCAAGGCCGCGCATCCGGATATCCTCACCAAGTCCGGCATCATGGTCGGCCTGGGCGAGAAGATTCCGGAGATATATGCGGTGATGCAGGATCTGCGCGACCACGAGGTGGACATGCTGACGGTGGGCCAGTATCTGCAACCAAGCAAGTTCCATCATCCGGTAGTGCGTTACGTGACGCCGGAAGAATTCAAGGAGATCGAGATCAAGGGGTACGCGCTGGGCTTCCAGCACGTGGCCAGCGGCGCGCTGGTGCGCTCGTCGTACCATGCAGATCAACAGGCTGAGGGCCTGGTCAGCGTTGCCTGATACGCGCAGCGTAAATAACACACATAGTTTCCGGACGCTTTGATTACACACTCGGACATAACGTTCCGAGAGCACAAGAATACAGGAGCAGAAGATCCCATGATTTCGATATTGAGAAAATGGCCGGTGCTTTGCTGTGCTCTCATCCTCACTGGATGCGGCGGCGGCAGCTCCCAGATCACCAACCCGACCATCACGTTGACAACACCTTCCAGCTCAACCTTGGTCGCGGGTTCAACGCTCCAGTTACGCGCCACCGTGACCAACAGCGACAACACCACAGTGCTGTGGTATGTGAATAATATCGCCGGAGGCAACAGTTTCTTGGGCACCATCACACCACAAGGACTATACACGGCCCCGTCTCTACCCCCACAAGGTGGGATCGTCATCATCAGTGCCGCGCCCCAAGCGTTTCCGATCGCTATCACTTCCATAACTATCGGTATCACCTTCGGCAGCAACTCGCTGAACAGCAATTACGTATTTACGCTGAACGGCGCCCAAGGTGGCAGCCCCTGGGCGGCGACTGGCAGCTTTACTGGAAGCAACGGCAGCATCAGTAACGGCATCGAGGATATCAACGGACCATCCGGCGTCGCTCAGGCTCTGCCCTTCACCGGCAGTTACGTGATCGCCGCCAATGGTCAGGGAACTGCTACTTTCAACAGTGCGCAAGGCAGTGTCACCCTGACGTTCACGCTGAATTCCCAGGGGCAGGCGGTGGCCATGCGCAGCGATGCCGGGAGTGTCGCCACGGGCTTCTTCTATCCCCAGTTGCCCACCGCCTTGACGCTGGCAAACCTCAATGCCCCGTATGTTTTCAGCTTTACCGGCAGCGACTCATCTACAAAACCGCTCAACGTCATCGGCGCATTCATAACCAATGGCTCTACCACCCTTGCATCCGCCGAAGAAGACATCAATGACGGCGGCACCACAGTACATCAGACTTTCAACGGGATTTACACCAGCATCAGCAATGGACACGGTACGGCCACATTCACGAACGCCACCGGCACCCGCAGCTACAGTTTCTATGTTGTCTCTCCTGCACAATTGCAGTTCATCGAAACTGATGCTTCGGGTCACCTGAGCGGCACGGCATTCCAGCAACAGGCCGTGACACCGAGCACCACCCTGTCCGGTCTTTATGTATTCTATGCCTCCGGCTACAGCGGGTCAGCGGCGTATGGCAATGTAGGCGGTTTTAGTACCAATGCAACCACAAGCGGCAATATCAACGCGGGGACTGATGATATTAATACCGCAGGGACCATCGTCACCAATGCCTCGCTGACCGGGAGTTTCAACGTAGGCCCCTTAGGCCGCGGCACTCTCACCCTAAGTGGCGCCAGTGGCGCCAACAATTATGTGTATTACCTGATCACACCCACCCAGGCCTTCTTGCTGTCCACGCCTGCAGGCATCAATGCGAGTGGTCAACTCTACAACCAGACCGGCGGCTTTGTAATCACTAGCCTCTATGGAAATTACATACTGCAAGTGGCGAGCCCGGTTAGCATCTCCAAGCCATTTTCAACTATCGGCTTAATCAATCTGGACGGCGTCAGCGCCGTAGCCGGCTCTGAAACTGTCAACACCAATGGTACGATCTCAGGCGATTTGGCTGTCACAGGAACCTATGCGTTGGCCACCGCGACCAGCACCACTTCCACCCGGGGCATCATCAATCTAGTCACAGGCGGTGGCGCCACCACTGATTATGTGTTTTATCCCATATCCAGCAGTGCGATTATCCTGATGGGTGATGACAGCTCGACGCCAGCCGGCACCATGGCAACTCAGTAGAAAATGACTGTCAGCAGAGACAGGAAGAACGTACCATGATGAGAATCATCAAGACATTAGCGTTGACCGGCGTTCTGCTGCTAGCAGCATGTGGTGGCTCCGGAGGCTCATCCGGCGCTTCAAGTGTGACTGTCAGCCCCACCGGTACGCAGGTTCTGGCGGGCGCCACCCAGCAGATGAGCGCCACGGCCGCAGACGGCGGCACCGCCTTCACCTGGCAGGTAAACGGAACCACAGGCGGCGGCGGCGTCACCGGCACCATCTCCACAAACGGCCTGTACACCGCTCCAGATCTGCCACCGCCGGGCGGCACGGTCACGATCACCGCTATTGAAACAGCCAACACGACGTCCTACGGCACCGCGACGCTCAGCATTGGTTATTCAAATGCCTCATTGAACGGCGGCTATGTGTTCAGCCTGAGTGGCCGCAACCAGGGTGCACCGTGGTTTGCAATTGGCGAATTCAGCGCCAACGGCGCCGGCCAGATCAGCAATGGCCTGCAGGACATCAATAACGGGGCGACCATCCAGAGCAAGGCCCAATTCACCGGCAGTTACAGCATCAATCCGGACGGTAGCGGCACGCTCACCCTCGGCACAATCAATTTCCAACTGGTCTTGCAGGCGGACGACGAGGTCTTTGTGCTGAGCACAAGCAACGGCACTACACTCACCGGATCGCTGACGGTCCAAGATGCCTCGGCGAGCAGCATCACGGCGCTCAACGGCCCGCTGGTGTTGTGCAGCGGCGGGCAAGCGAGCAATCAGGGCTTTGCTCTGCTCGCCTTGGCGAACACCGGCGGCGGCGGTTCCCTTTCAGGCTTCGAGGATGTCAGCGGTTCCAATCCGCTGCTGCGTACCACTTGGCATGGCAGTTATTCCTTCGACGGCAATGCGCACGGCACGCTGAGCATCACGGATACAACTACGCATACCTACAGTTTTTACGCGCTCTCAGCGTCGGATTTCGCATTGCTGTCCACCGACCCGGCGGTGACAGCTTCAGGCAATATCACTTCGCAAACCGCCATGACCTATTCCAGCACTTCGCTCAGCGGGCCGTATGCGTTCCTCATCAACGGCAACAACCTCACACAGGGTTATGCGCAGGCCGGCCAGTTCAATCCAAATGGTATGGGTAGTCTTGGAACGGTTACCGAGGACATCAATACACTGGGGAATCTCCAGACCGATCTGATCACTGCCGGCACCTACAACTTCGACCTTGGCG
>JBOIAY010000030.1:0-16039 GCA_050739255.1 Gammaproteobacteria bacterium | reverse complement strand
CCCTGTACGCCATGGTGGACCGGCCCGACGATCTCAGGATTGGCGTGAAATCCACCGCCATCTTGTTCGGTGATCTGGATCGCGTGATCGTCGGCATTCTGCAAGTGCTGCTGCTGGCGGACCTGGTGCTGGTGGGCTTTCAGACGGATATGAGCGCGGTGTATTACGTGGGCTTGCTGTTTGCGGCGTTGTTCGCGGTGTACGAACAGGTGCTGATCCGCCGCCGCAATCCGCAGCGCTGTTTCCAGGCTTTCATGAACAACAACTGGTTCGGAGCCGCGGTGTTTGCCGGTATCCTGCTGCATTACACCTTTACAGGCGGGTTATAGGTTCGTTTTCAGAATATCGGCGGCACGTACTCGTTGATGAATTGCGTGAATGCGCCGGCGGGCACCGGCTGGCTGATGTAGTAGCCCTGCGCATAGTTGCACTGCAGCGCCGCCAGCGTGCGCAGTATCTCCATGCTCTCCACGCCTTCCGCCGCCACCTGCAGATCGAAAGCCTGCGCCAATCCGATGACGGTGCGTACGATGCTGGCGTCCGCCTTGCTGTCCAGCATGTTCATCACGAAACTCTTGTCAATCTTCAGCTCCGAAGCAGGGATGTTCTTGAAGTTCGCCAGCGATGAATAACCGGTGCCGAAATCGTCAATGGACACGTACACACCTTTATCCTTGAGCGCCCGGATGGTCTCGAAACTCAGCTCCGGATTGCCCATCACCGCGGTTTCGGTGATCTCCAGGATCAGACGGTTGGGTTTGGCGCTCCACACGCCCATGGCGTCCGCGACACGGCTCACCAGGGTATCGTCTTCCAGCAGTGAGGGTGCGATATTGACCGCCAGCGACAGCGGTCCGAAGCGCGTCGGCCAGGCAGCCGCATGCTCCAGCGCCATGTTGATGGCGGACCAGGTGAGTTCCCCGATCTGGCCGGTGCGGGTGGCCATGGGAATGAACACGTTCGGCGGCACGATGCCGCGTTTGGGACTGCGCCAGCGCAACAGCGCTTCCGCGCCGGCCAGCAGCCCGCCGCGCAGATTGATCTTCGCCTGGTAATAGATTTCCAGTTCGCCATTGTCCAGCGCCGTGTCCAGTTCGCTCTCCAGATCCCAGGTGCCGGCAAGTGTCTCGGGTGTCGTGTTCGAGTACACCAGATAAGGGAGACCTTTGTTAGCTGCTTCCGAGAGTGCCAGCTCAGCGCGCTGCAGCAGCATTTCGGGCTTGCCAGCATGATCGGGAAACAGCGCGATGCCCATGCTGGCGCCCACGGACACCACATGACCGGCAATTTCGAACGGTGCGCCGAGCGCGCGCAGTATTTTGTTGGCCGCCAGAATGCCATGACCTTCATTCATGATGTCTGGGAGAATCAGTGCATACGAATGGTCGCCGGTGCGCATAATGCGGTCGTTTTCACGACAGACGCCGTCCAGCCGCGCCGCAACCTGCTCGATCAGTGTTTCGATGCTGCGATAGCCGAACAACGCGCCGAATTCCTGACCGCGCTTGATTTGAACGATCAACAATGCCACCTGCAAACCATTGCTTTGTGAGCGAAGGATGTAGCTGTTCAGATAGCGCATCAGCGAGGGCCGATTCGGGCGCAGTGAAAGAATTTTTTCTGACATCAGGATGGCCGTAGGGATTTATAGAAAAAGTTCCTGCGGATCAACGCCAAAGGCGCCAGGCTCCAGGCATTTTTCGATCCACAGTTTTTCGGCGCCTTTCAGGTGCGTATCGAACAGCAGGTCCACGGTGTTGAACTGCGGCAGGCGTTTCTTCTTCTCGTCCAGGATCATCATGATGCGCGGCTTGAGCCGGCGCGTCTCGTTCTGGGCGATCACCACGGCTACGGCGCCGTTGTTGAGTTCCACCAGTGAACCGGTGGGAAACACGCCCACCACCTGCATGAACTGTTCGACCACTTCTGCCTGGAACAGCGTGCCGCGCCAACCATAAATTTCACGCACCGCCTCGTAAGGTGAACGCATCTTGCTATAAGGCCGCGGGCTGGTGATGGCGTCGTAGCAATCCGCCATGCCGGCGATCTTGGCGAAGGTCGGAATCTGCTGTCCCTTGAGTTTGTCGGGATAACCGCTGCCGTCATAACGCTCGTGATGACTGCGCACCATGGAAAGGATGCGTTCGGTGATGCCGCTCGCGCCCTCCAGCAGATTAAGACTGTAGTCCACGTGGTTGCGCACCACGTGCCATTCGGTATCCGTGAGTTTTCCCGTTTTGACAAGCAGCGCGTGCGGCAGTTTGGTCTTGCCCACATCGAACAGGATGCAGCCCAGTCCGATCTCATGCAGCGCGGCCTTGTCGAGGCCGAGATGCCGGCCGAAGGCGATGCCCCAGATAGTGGCGCCCACCGAGTGATGGTACATGTAGGAGTCGTGTTTCTTCATGCGCGTCAGCCAGATCATGGCATCCGGATTGCGCAATACACTTTCCACCATGGGCTCGACGGTTTGCCTGGCCAGTTGCACGTCCAGCCGTCCATCCGTTTCCAGCTGGGCAATCATGTCGTGCATGGCGCGGTTGGCGTCTGCGTAAATCGCTTTGGCAGCCGGCAATTCCTTTTCCACCGGCTGGGTATTGACATATACAGTGCGGTTGCGGTGGTGGCTGCTGCGCGTACGGCGCGGCGCCGGATAGTGCAGGCTAGTAACTTGCGTGATGGTGCGGTTTTCGCGGTTGATGCCGGTCTTGGTACGGGTGACGTCCTGGCGGCTCTGCTCGAAGTCAACGTACACGTATTGACAGTGATGCTTCAGCTCCTCGATCTCATCCTGATTTCGGATGAAGAAACCCTGGAAAAGGAAAGGAGTGTCGGTCCAGGGACGATCCAGGCGCGCGACATACATGCCCACTTCGAGGTCGGCGGTGTTCACCTTTATTTGTTTTTGTGGTTCCACTGTGCCCCTCCTTAGAATGTGTTCTCCTGGGCAGTAGATCAGCTTCGACAGTATGGTACGCCGCCCAAGGCTTTGACAATCACGGTCGTTGCCCTGCGCTCAGCTCAAGCGGGCGGCACGCGCCAGGCTCCAGACCCGGACCGTCGCAGCGCCTGCCTGCTTGAGGGTTTTGCTGAGAGCCGCGACTGTGGCTCCAGTGGTGACCACATCGTCGAGAACCGCGACTTCGGCGCCTTGCAGCGATTGCCGCACGCTGAAGGCATCCCGTAGATTGCGCTGGCGTTCGACTGCATCGAGTTTGGATTGGATGGCAGTATTCTTGTTGCGCGTGCACAGCTCCCAATCCATGGGCAGACGCAAGTGGCGAGCGACCGGCCGTGCGAGTTCCAGCGCCTGATTGAATCCGCGTTCCTTGAGGCGCGTCGCGTGCAGTGGCACGGGAATGAGCAAGTCGGGTTTTGCGGCTTCGCTGGCAGCGAGATAATCCGCCAGCAGTTCGCCCAGCAGCCGGCCGGTAGCCAGATCACCGTTGAATTTGAAGCGTTGCAACAACTGATCCAAGGGCCAGGCGTAGAGCAGCGGACTTGCGGCGCTATCCCATGCGGGCGGGGATTGCAGGCACTGACTGCAGCATTTATTGGGCGCGTCTTCCGGCAGAGGCGCCGCACACCGCTCACATGCATGCCGGTTCCAGGGCAAATCCCGGCCGCAGGCTGCGCACAGTTCCCGAGCTGTATGGCTGCGTTGCCCGCAAAGCAGGCAAAAAGACGGATAGAGCAGGCCAGGTGTCTGTTTTAGCCAACCGTAAACCATTCCTTGTTCTCCAGGTTGACAGACACCTTCCTGCCATTACACTGCGTCCCTACTGGCGCCGTCAGGCGCCTTGGCCATCATGCCACGCTTACACGAGGCTCACCATGCACGCTGTCACCACTCACGCCGAAGCCGGTATCCGCCACGATTGGAGCCTGGCTGAAGTTCAGGCTCTGTTCGCACTGCCGTTCAACGACCTGTTGTTTCGTGCCCATGCATTGCACCGGCGCTATTTCGATCCCAACGCGGTTCAGGTTTCCACGCTGTTGTCCATCAAGACCGGCGCCTGCCCAGAGGATTGCAAGTATTGTCCGCAGAGCGCGCGCTACCACACCGGCCTCAAGGCCGAAAAGCTCATGGACGTGGAAGACGTGGTGGCGCAGGCAAAACGCGCACGCGACAGCGGCGCCACGCGTTTCTGTATGGGCGCCGCGTATCGCAATCCGAAAGACAAGGACCTGGAACAGATTATCGGGATGGTTAAGGCGGTGCGCGGATTGGGCATGGAAACCTGCGCGACTTTGGGAATGCTGAGCGCCGGACAGGCGCGCAAGCTCGCCGATGCGGGTCTCGATTACTACAACCATAACATTGATACTTCGGAAAAGTATTACCAGGAAATCATCACCACTCGTTGCTTCCAGGACCGGCTCGATACGCTTCAGCATGTGCGCGACGCCGGCATGCACGTGTGCTGCGGCGGCATCATCGGCATGGGCGAGAGCGAGGCGGATCGCGCCGCCATGCTGCACACGCTTGCGACCCTGCCGGAGCATCCGGAAAGCGTGCCCATCAATAAATTAGTGCAGGTGGAAGGCACGCCTTTGTTCGGCAATGCAGGCGTGGATCCCTTCGATTTCATCCGCGTCATCGCCGTGGCGTGCATACTCATGCCCAAAGCGCATGTGCGCCTGTCAGCGGGCCGTGCACAGATGAGCGACGAGATGCAAGCGCTGGCGTTTTTCGCAGGCGCGAATTCCATTTTCTACGGCGAAAAACTCCTGACTACGGATAATCCCGAACAGGACGCGGACCGGCGTCTGTTCGTGCGCCTCGGCATCCACGCGGAACCGTATCGGGGCGATGCAAACCAACCGCAGGCAAGCATTTCCGCGCCAACGCATGAACAACTCCGCGCAACGACTTGACGATTCGCTCCGGGATGACCTGGAGACGCTGCATGCCCGATCGCTGTATCGTCTGCGCCGCTTGGTCGAGGGAGCACAGGGCCCCGAGATCGTGGTGGACGGTATCCGCTGCCTGAATTTTTCCAGTAACAATTATCTGGGACTCGCCGGTCATCCGGCGCTGTGTGACGCAACACGCCGCGCATTGGATCAGTATGGTCTGGGCAGCGGCGCAGCGCATCTCATCACCGGCCACACACGCGCACACGCGATGCTGGAAGAAGAACTGGCGGCGTTCGTGCAGCGACCGCGGGCGCTGCTGTTTTCCACCGGCTACATGGCGAACCTGGGGGTCGCCGGCGCGCTGCTCACGCGCGCTGACCGGGTGCTGGAAGACCGGCTCAATCATGCGTCATTGCTGGATGCCGCGCTTTTGTGCGGCGCGCGTTTCAGCCGCTATCCGCACGCGGACGCGACCGCGCTGCAACGCCAACTCGTAACATCCGCGAGGCGCAAGCTGGTCATGACCGATGGCGTATTTAGCATGGACGGCGATGTGGCGCCGCTACCGACACTGACGCGCGTCAGCCAAGCGACCGGTGCATTTCTCATAGTGGATGATGCCCACGGTTTCGGCGTGCTGGGTTCAAATGGCCGCGGCACGCTTGAACATTTCGATCTGGGCATGACGCAGGTGCCGGTGCTCATGGCGACGCTCGGCAAGGCGCTTGGCACGTTCGGAGCGTTCGTAGCGGGCAGCGAAGCGCTCATTGAAACCCTTATCCAGCGTGCGCGTACTTATATATATACGACGGCGTCGCCGGCGTGCCTGGCTGAAGCCACCCGCGCCGCACTCAAGCTGGCGCAGACGGAAAGCTGGCGGCGCGAGAAGCTGCATGCGCTGATCGCGCGCTTCCGCAACGGCGCGACGCAGCTGAACCTGCCGCTCATGGATTCGTCCACCGCTATCCAGCCGCTATTGATCGGCGACGCTGCCCGCGCCATGACCGTTTCGGATGCGTTACACGTTGAGGGTATTTTGGCCATCGCCATCCGGCCGCCCACCGTGCCAAACGACAGCGCACGCTTGCGCATCACGCTCACGGCCGGACATACCGAGGAACACATTGACCGCTTGTTGGAAGCCCTGGTACATGTATCGCGAAATTACAGCAACTGAACTTTTTTGCAGTCAGCGTCAATTCATCACAAAATCCCTATAAAATAGCCACCAAGTGAGAAAACTCACGCTGATTTACCCACACGATTCCACGCAGATCCCTAACATTTACCAGGAGTAAAACGGTATGGAATTGGCAGATAAGATCATTGTGATAACCGGCGCCGGCCGGGGACTTGGGCGGGCCATGGCGCAGGCACTGGCCGTCCAAAGGGCAAGGCTTGCGTTAGTCGATCTGGACGAAGCAGCGCTTCTGGAATCGGTGCGCTGCTGTGAAAATGCCGGCGGTGAGGCGCGCCCTTATCTGGCCGATGTCGCCGAGGAACAAGCCGTGGAAGCGCTATTTAATCGCGTAATTGAAGACTTCGGCGCCGTGGATGCTTTGATCAACAACGCTGGGATTACTCACGACGGTTTGTTGGTGAAGACCGAAAACGGAAGCGTCGTAAAAAAGATGTCTCTGGAACAATGGCAAAGTGTGTTGAGAGTGAATTTGACCGGTGTGTTCTTATGCGGACGCGAAGCGGCGGTACGCATTATTGAGGGCAACCATCCGGGCGTAATCGTCAATATGTGCAGCATCTCGCGCGCCGGCAATATAGGCCAGAGTAACTATGCGGCCGCCAAGTCAGGCGTTTCGGCTCTGACGGTCACATGGGCCAAGGAGCTGGTTCGCTACGGTATCCGCGTCGTTGCCATCGCACCCGGTTTCTGCGATACACCCATGGTTGCAGGTATGCCGGAGAAAGCCCGAGTCCGCCTCAAGGAGATGATCCCCATGGGCCGATTTGCCAAGCCAGCGGAAATAGCCCGATCGTTACTCTACGTGCTGCAGAACGACTATTTCAACGGGCGTGTGCTGGAGGTTGATGGCGGCCTCCGGTTCTGATCCCTCTAAGCCTGGATTCGGAATACTCCCCAGCGCCGGATTCCCTGGAGAACCGGACTTTGTGAGTTCCATAGGTGTTTCGGTCAGACTTTTACCAAAATTTGGAAAGTGCCACAGGGTGCCGCGTATCGGACACGCGCCGCCTACATGTAAACTCCGCCGTTTACGTTGATTTGCTGACCGGTAATGTAGTCACCGTCGGCAATGATGAATGCTACCGAACGGGCGATCTCGACTGGTTTTCCGAAGCGGCGCATCGGAATCCGTTCGAGGATTTTCTGACGGATTTTTTCCGGCACCTGCTGCAACATGTCGGTATCGGTAAATCCGGGTGCAATGCAATTGACGGTAACGCCGTACTTGGCCATTTCCATCGCCGCGGTTTTGGTGAAAGCAATAATGCCCGCCTTGCTGGCGGCGTAATTGGCCTGTCCAAAGTTACCGGCTTGGCCGACAAAAGAGGTGATGTTCACGATGCGCCCGTAGTTCTGCTCCATCATGATCGGGAACACCGCCGTGCAGCAGGCGTAAACGCTGCCGAGATTGGTTGTGAGAACCTCATACCAGTCCTCGTCGGTCATGTGCTTGATCGTCTTGTCGCGGGTGATGCCGGCATTGTTCACCAGGATATCGATTCGCCCGTAATCTTCGTGAACCTTGTGGATCATGTCGCGGGCTTCAGGGGTTTTGCATACATCGGCCTGCATTACCACCGCCTTCGCTCCGACAGCCTGAATCGCCTTGGCAACTTCCTGCGCCTCTTTTTCGCTGGACCGGTAATTGACGATTACCGTGGCGCCGCGTTCGGCGAGTTGCAGGGCAATTTCCCGGCCGATACCTCGGGAAGCTCCAGTAACGATCGCTATTTTGCCATTCAAATCGGACATGGCCATTCTCCTGGAATTCGACTCGCACACACAACCACGCGTGTTGGCCAGATAACAATCCTCAACATCTTCTTCAAAAGAATAGCAGAAACACACTCCAGCGGGCCTGCGCGAGGCGACATCCCGCTGTATGGCTCTCGAGCGAAGGACTGAAGGCTTTCACGGCTATGGCGCGGCGATCAGGCCCTTCTCCGGCAGCCGGCACCCCTGCGGTTTGGAGGCATGAATTTCAGTTTTTTGGCATAAAAACAGTGCGAATACAATAACTTAGAGAATTAAAATTAATGTTTTGCACTGCAAAATAATTTGCGCTATACTGCGCCTCGTACTTTAACCCTTACCTGTACATTACGGAGAGAAGTCATGATTGATTCGTTTAACACCAAGCAGATGTTTAGCCGCTGGGCACAAACCAGCACCGGCATGCTGGAGCCCTTCATCCAGCTCAATCAGCTCACCTTGCAGACCATGGAGCGTATGGCCGAGCTGCAGATCGAAGCTGGCCGGGAATACATTGAGCTGCAAAAGCAGCAGTTGGACCGCTTCAGCAAGGCGCAGGACCTGAACGATTTCACCAGCAGCCAGGAGAATTTGGCTACCGATTTCGCGAGCACCCTGAATCACCACCTGGAAAAGCTCCAGAAGATCGGCGGTGACACTCAACAGGCCTATGCCGATTGGGTCCAAAATGTGGTGGAGAAAGCTGCTTCGCAGGCCGGTGAAACTTTGCACGAAGTCACGAAAAGCGCCGGAGAAACAATGCGCAAGGCGACACAGGATGTGCGTACGGCAACGCGCGCGACTGCTGCCGAGGCCAAGCGGGCAAGTGCCGGCAAATAAGGCCAAGTCTCAAGACTGATGCTTTGCAGGTGCAGTGGCCGGGCCTCTCCGGTCACTGCGACCTTGCAAGCTGTGCGCAAATCGTGACAATCATCAAGATCGAATAATAACCATCCCAACCGGGAGAGCAAACGATGCCAAAGCCTGAAGCTGGCGGCCACCGTGACGGAAAAGCCGCGGCGCACCGTTTGAAGACCAAGCAAACTGAATCCCCCAGCCAGTCGCGAGCCGCGACTGAGCAGAGCCGCCGACTGGTCAGCGACCAATTTGCTGCCAAGCTTGATCGCAGCACGGTAGCGACACTGGCGTGGCTCAGCTCCGGTCTGGCCTTGCCGCGCCTGCGGCTGGCCTATGCGGACTGGCTCGCACACCTAAGCATATCGCCAGGTAAAGCCGCGCAACTCGCTGAGGATTGTCTGCGTCTGAACCTGGCGTTTCTCGATTACGCGAAGCGCTCCCTGGACGACGCCGATGCCCGTCCTGTCATTGAACCCCGACCGGGGGACCGGCGCTTCGGCGACGCGGCATGGAAGGTCTGGCCGTTCAACTGGATGGCGCAAGGTTTCCTGTTACACGAGGAATGGTGGGACCGGGCGATGAGCGGTGTACGCGGCGTAACAGCGCACAATGAAAATCTGGTGCGCTTTTTCACCCGTGCAGTCCTGGATGCTTTCGCACCGTCCAATTTCCCGTTGACCAATCCGGTGGTGTTCAAAGCCACCCGTCGCGAACGCGGCAAGAATCTGCGGCGTGGTGCCTTGCATCTACTCAGAGACGTCGCCGGGGAAATGCGGGGCCCTAAGCCCTCGATTACTGATCGCTTCAAGGTCGGACAGGATCTGGCGGTGACTCCCGGCAAGGTGATCTACCGTAACCGCCTCATGGAGCTGATCCAGTATGCGCCGGCTACCGCCACGGCGTATCACGAACCTATCCTGATCACACCGGCGTGGATTATGAAGTATTACATCCTGGATCTGTCGCCGCACAACTCCCTGGTTCGTTATCTGGTGGAACAGGGGCACACGGTGTTCATGATTTCCTGGAAGAATCCCACGGAAGAAGACCGAGACCTCGGCATGGACGACTATTGCACTTTGGGCGTGAAGGCCGCACTGGACGCCATTGCGGCTGTCGTACCTGGGCGGCCAGTGCATGCGGTCGGCTACTGCGTGGGCGGGACGCTTCTCTCCATAGCCGCCGCCGCCATGGCGCGCGATGGCGACGAGCGCCTGAAGACCATCACTTTACTGGCGGCACAAACTGATTTCAGTGAGGCTGGGGAACTGCAACTGTTCATTGACGACGCCCAAGTCACCTATCTGGATAGCCTGATGTGGAAACGCGGCTATCTGGCCGCCAGCGAAATGGCCAGGTCCTTCCAGTTGCTGCGCGCCAACGATTTGGTATGGGCGCGCATGATTCAGGAGTACCTGTTGGGTGAACGTCAGCAACCCAACGACTTGATGAGCTGGAACGCCGACGCCACCCGCATGCCCTATCGCATGCACAGTGAATACCTGCGCCGCCTGTACCTTAACAACGAACTGGCAGTCGGGCGCTACCCAGTGGGGAATCGGCGGATTTCCCTCGGCGACATCCGCAAGCCCATGTTTGTCGTCAGCACCGCCCAGGATCACGTCGCGCCCTGGCATTCGGTTTACAAGATTCGCCGCCTGAGCGGCTCGCAGGAGGTGACCTTCGTGCTTGCCAACAAGGGGCACAACGGGGGCATCGTCAGCGAACCGGGTCATCGGGGCCGCAGTTACCGGGTTGGCAGTTGGAATGTCACGGATAACTATGTCGAACCTGCTGTCTGGCAGGCCGAAACACCCGAACGGGAAGGTTCCTGGTGGCCGGAGTGGCAGAAATGGCTGGTGAAGCGTTCAGGACCCCGCACCCAACCGCCAGTCATGGGCGCGCCCGAGGCCGGATCCAAAGCGCTCGAGGATGCTCCGGGGACTTACGTTTTGGAGCGCTAAGGAAACTTTGAATGTCGCGCGTGAATTTTCCTTGCGTCGGCACCTCCGATATCGGTCAGCAGGGACAATCGGATGCAAATTAACATGAAACACCGCGTTGTTCTGGTTCCCAACGGTAGTGGAAAAACATGAGCACTATGGAAGCCGTGCGGATTATCAAAAAGTACGCCAACCGGCGGCTCTATGACATGCAAACCGGCAAGTTCCTCAACCTGAGCGACATCCGCGATCTGGTAGTGTCTGGTCAGCCGGTTGTCTTGCAGGATGCGCGTAGCGGTGAAGATATCACCCGCAGCATCCTCCTGCAGATCATCGTAGAAAGTGAAGAGCAAGGCAGTCCCTTGTTAAGTCGGGAGCTACTGGAATACCTGATCCGGTTCTACGGCAATCCCCTCCAACAATTCCTGAGTTCCTACCTGGAAGAAAGCGTCGAAGCCTTCCAGCGCCAACAAGGTACGCTTCAAAAACAAATGTCCGAACTTCTGCGCCACGGTCCGGTATCGGCGATGAGCGATCTGGTCGAACGCAATCTGGAACTTTGGCAGGAAATGCAGGCGAGTTTCCTGCAGGGTCTGGGGCGTAAGCCTAAAGACGAGTCCCGGGAAAAATAGGCACATCCGGCTTCCAGGCAGATGCACTATTCCACGAGAATGCCCTGCATTACCGGCACACTCAGGAAACTCTTATCAATTCAAGGGCGAATTAACCCGAGAGTTTTCTTAATCGAATCTCGAAATCACCTTACTCTATTGTGGTGCTCGCTAAGCGGGAAACCGGTTTAACGTCCGATATTCGAGCAATGCGCCAGCGGCATTACCAAGCCTCCGGATCACCGAATGCCTCGGTTAGCGTATAACTGGGATAAAAGCCCGGGAACCGATAGGTGTCTCCGTGATATTTCAGGGGTTTGGTTCGCATGCCCACGAACTCCACCCTGTCAATCCATCACAAAATCCCTATAAAATGGCTGCTTAGTCAGAAAACTCACGCTAATTTGCCACTCGATCTTAAGAAGGCTCCTAATTTTTATACCAATGAAACTTCATACTGAGACCACCGGCCGCGGACCGGATGTGTTTCTGCTTCACGGCTGGGCACTGCATAGCGGTGTGTGGCGAGGCATCGCACCAAAACTGGCGCAGACGTTCCGCGTGACTTGCGTGGACCTACCGGGTCACGGTCTGAGCCGCGCGCTGCCCATGCCCGCCACGCTCCCTGAATTGGCGAAGCAGCTTTTGATCGTTGCGCCGGAAAATGCCGTCTGGCTGGGCTGGTCGCTGGGCGGACTCGTATGTTTGCGCGCCGTGCTGGATTTCCCCGAACAGTTGCGTGCGCTGGCGCTGGTGAGCGCCACGCCGCGCTTCGTGACAGCGGAAGATTGGCCTTGTGCCATGCCGCCCGCGCAATTACAGCAATTCGTTGTGGAACTGGGGCACGACTACCGCAAGACAGTGCAGCGCTTCCTGGCTCTACAGGTACGCGGCGACGCATCCGCGCGTGACACTTTGAGACAGTTGCGCGAGGCAGTATTCGCCCGTGGCGGGCCGCATCCTTCGGGCCTGGCGCAGGGGTTGGCGCTGTTGCGCGACAATGATCTGCGCACTGAACTTTCACACATTGCCGTGCCAGCACTGGTCATGGCGGGAGATCATGATCGTTTGACACCACCGCAAGCCAGTGCGGCCCTCGCCGTCGCCATTCCCCGCGCAAAACTGCTGCGGTTTCCCCGCGCGGCACATGCACCTTTCCTTTCCCATCCAGCTGAATTCATTGCGGCACTCGAAAGTTTCATGCAGACACTTCCCGAAACGGATACGCCCGCGATGAAGATAACGAGAAATCCTTGATATGGATGAATTTTCGCTGGATCGTCGCCAGCTTCGTGCCGCATTCGAGCGCGCCGCCGATGGCTATGACGCGGTGGCCGTGCTGCAGCGCGAAGTGGGCGCGCGTCTGCTGGAACGGCTGGAACTCACCACGCTCCAACCAGCGCGCATTCTGGATCTGGGCTGCGGCACCGGCCGTCATCTGGAAGCCTTGCGTCAACACTATCCAAAAGCAAAAATTATCGGTGCGGACATGGCCATGCACATGCTTGCGGCCGCGCATCGCGGCCAGGGCTGGTTCCGGCGCAGGCCGCTGGTCTGCGCCGATGCCCTGCAGTTGCCGTTCGCGGCGACTTGTTTTGATCTTGTGTACTGCAACCTGATGTTGCAATGGTGCGACGATCTGGACCGGACCTTCGCGGAGCTGCGGCGCACGGTCAAACCGCATGGTCTTTTGCTGTTCACGACCTTCGGTCCCGACACGCTCAAGGAATTGCGCGCGGCCTGGCGCGATGTGGATGCGTTCAATCACGTGAATCGTTTTACCGACATGCACGACATCGGCGACGCGCTGATCCGTGCCGGTTTCGTGGAGCCGGTGATGGACGTCGAGCATCTGACAGTGACGTATAAAGATGTACACGGTTTGATGACCGATCTGAAAGCCATCGGCGCTCATAATGTCACGGCCGGCCGGCCGCGCGGCCTCGGCGGACGAGAACGCCTGCGAAAGCTGGCGGCGGCCTACGAATCGTTTCGCCGCGACAATCGCTTGCCGGCCACGTATGAAGTGGTCTATGGCACCGCCTGGACGCCTGCTTTTATTCCCACGGACATGCTTACAGCGGACGAGATGCACGCCGCATTAAGCGAACGGCTGCATCGGGGAGGCGACGTTTGATGCGCGGCCTGTTTATCACCGGCACCGATACGGGCGTGGGCAAAACCCGCGTCGCCACTGGTTTAGTGCGCGCGTGTGTGCGTGCAGGACTACAAACGGTCGGCATGAAACCGGTGGCCAGCGGCGGCGTGAAAACACCGGATGGCCTGCGCAATGAGGATGCGCTGGCACTTCAGGCTGCCGCCAATATGCCGCGGCCGTATGAGCAGGTGAATCCCTACAGCTTTGAGCCACCCATTGCACCACACCTGGCCGCCGCCGAGGCTGGACTGATCATCGAGCTGCCAAGGATTCTCTCGGCATTCACTCCGTTGTGCGTAGGCGCCGATATGGCAGTGGTCGAAGGCGTGGGCGGTTGGCAGGTGCCGTTGTCGGGGAGTTTCGGCGTACCCGATCTGGCCCGGGCGCTGGCCTTGCCGGTGATTCTGGTAGTTGGTCTGCGCCTGGGCTGTCTCAACCACGCGCTGTTGAGCGCTCGCGCCATCCGCGATGATGGCCTCAGATTGGCCGGCTGGGTGGCGAACGGCATTGATCCGCAGTTCGAGCGGCGTGAAGGCAATCTCGCCACGTTGAAGCGTGCTATCCATGCACCATTATTGGCAGATATTACCTGGCAGCCGGGGCTGAGCGCCGATGGTTTCGCAGATAAGCTCGATCAGCGTGGATTCCTGCAGCTTTTGGAGGATTCCGGGAAAGGCCGATAGGCAGACGGCGCGAAAATTCCACGACATTTGTGATTTTTGTTCAGGCGCTTGGACCGGTCTCCACGCTTACATCAGTTTTATGAACGTATAGATGCAATTCCTGCACAGCCAACCCTGATGCGACAGTCACGTTGATGTCGCTCTCAATGTTGCTCGTGATGTCCAAGTTGATGTGGATCATACCGGCGAGATGGCGTGATCGGGCGGTCGTCCGGCAACGAAACAAAGTGTCCGCACAGGAGTTTGACCACAACCCATAAAAGGATCGCGCCGCCGATCATCAGCATGTACTCGCCGGTCCGTTGCTGATCGCCAAGCAGATAATTACTGCACAGCCTGACCTGTGAGACCAGATACACCCAGCCGATGCGGAAAAACATCGCGATGAGTTCCGAGATAAACAGACCGCGAACCACGAACCCCATGCGCGGCCAGCTCAATCCCAGCGGTAATCCAATCAGTAACGGCACCGACACAAGCTTGGAGGCTATCATCAGTGGCTCATTGGCCGCGGCATCAAGCGAGCGTGGCAGCATCCAGAATACGGTGGCACATACCGCCAGCAGCAATCCGGTGATGCCATTGTGGTTCCAGGCATTAATTGCTGTTTTCAGCCGCTGTGGTAAGGCGTCACGAACCAGCCAGCCTACGGCGATCAATAACGGAATCTGCACCAGCATTTGCGCGGTCATGCTTGCCGTAAGCGCATGTTGCACAGACGGCAGCAGCAGTGCGACAAACAGTGCCCCCGCAATAATCAGAGAATAACGTTGCACGCCTGCGGTCATTGCATCGCCAGCAGCACAGCCTGGCCAACAGGTACGGGGTTTCCCAAGGGAAAGATCCCGACCAGTCGGCCTTGGGGGCTGACGATATCAACATCCGGGCTGTGCATATAGCCACCGTGACCATCGGGAATGACCGTAACGCGGAAGCTCCGCTCGAGTGTCTTTAATCCCACCGCATTCACCGGTCGTGCGGCCAGCCATCCCGGGCCATGACGGAAGAGTCCAAGGTAAGTAGCCAGCACCCGAGGCGTATCGTGTGTGGGGTCAAAGCTGATGCTCAGCAGTTGCACCTTGCCTTGCGCCAACGGTTTGGCGAGCTGATTCTGGAGTTGTGCGAACTCGGCGCTCAGTAACGGACAATCGGTTGTGCAGCGGGTGTAGATGAACTCGACCAGCAGCCATTTTCCGCGCAGGTCGGCAAGATTGATGTGTGCACCGGACCCGGTTTCCAGCATCACGGCCGGAACGCTCGGAGGATGTTCTCGAACCTCGACGCGGGCTGCGGTTTCGCGTGTAAAAGCCTGGAAGTGGTCGGTGGCAGCCGCTAGAACGGTGCCACCGACAATCAGTACGATTAAACTAGCCAGCAGTGTTCGCAGCACCGGCATTGGATGGTGCCCTCTTGGACAAACCGGCAATGATGCGGATGACGAAGATCAGCATTCCCAAGATTATCAGTATGGCACCGATCGAACCGGCCTTATCATACGGCACCCACTGGGGCAGATGCACTGCCATGCGTCGTGGTACGCTCATATGGCCGGCATCGAGGAACGCCAAGACAAAGATAAACGCTCCAACAATAAAGACCGGGATACCTACTTTATCACTGAGAATGTTATTGTAGGGTTGTTCGCGGTTACTACCGATAACGTGGTACAAAAACGCCAAGACCATCGGTAGTACGCCCATTATCAGATACCAATGGAAATGGCCCGGCACCCAATCGGTATTGTGCATAACTACGTTGACTTTGATGGTGCCGTCGACGATGGCAGGTACGATGCCTGCAGCCCACCCGTACATCGATAACACGGCGAAGATGACTGGCATTCTCCAGCGAAGATTCGAGCGATAGATGTTGGTCAGAATGCCATATGACGTCACCACGAATACCGGGAAGCCGGCGCCATAGGAGACGAGCTGGCCCATTATCGCCAGCCAACGCGGTTCGGCGTAATCCAT
>JBOIAY010000029.1:0-7400 GCA_050739255.1 Gammaproteobacteria bacterium | reverse complement strand
GCTTCCATGGTCTCGCCGGATTTCATGTTACGGTCCAGCACCTTACCGGTGCGCAGGTTGCGGATCTTGACACGGTTGAAAGCCTGGCCCTTGCCGGGTTTCACGAATTCATTCTCAACGATGGTGTAAGGGTCGCCATCCATGATTATCTTCAGACCGGCCTTGAATTCATTGGTGCTGTAGCTTGCCATTTTCTTCCCGCCAGATTGGATGCAAAATGGCGGCCTGCACCACCAAAAGGGGGCTAATGATACCCTAGCGACCCCTCACGGGCAGCACCCGGAACCGGAAACATATTCATGGCCGCCCAATGGCAGACTGAACTGGCCGACGCGGTGCGCGATCCAGCGAAACTCCTGCAGATGCTGGAACTGGACCCAGCTCTGGTGGAACCGGCGCGTGCGGCCGGGAAAGATTTTCCGTTGTGCGTCCCGCGGGCTTTTGTCTCCCGCATGCACAAGGGCGATGCGGCCGATCCGCTGTTGCGCCAAGTGCTGCCACTGGGTGAGGAACTCGAAGACGTCCCGGGCTTCAGCGACGATCCGGTGGGCGATCTTCCGAGCAGCCGGCATCCAGGCGTGCTGCACAAGTACCGGGGACGGGTGTTGCTCATCGCCACCGGCGCGTGCGGCGTGAACTGCCGTTATTGTTTCCGCCGTCATTTCCCCTACGCGGAAGAAACTGCACGTCACCAGGGTTGGCACGACGCGCTGGAATATCTGCGTGCCGACGCCAGCATCAGTGAAGCAATCCTGAGCGGCGGCGATCCGCTTTCGCTCACCGATCGCGTACTGGCGGAACTGGTGAATGCGCTTGAGCAGATACCTCATATAAAGAGACTGCGTATCCACACACGCCAACCCATCGTATTACCTTCACGGGTGGATGCAGCGTTGCTGACCTGGCTTCGGGATTGCCGTTTGCAAAAAGTGGTCGTGGTGCACGTGAATCACGCGCGCGAGCTGGATACCGCCGTGGTAGAGGCCCTGTCACGGTTGCGGACAGCCGGTGCGGTCCTGTTCAACCAGTCGGTGCTGCTGCGCGGCGTGAACGATTCCGTGAAAGTGCTCGTCGGCTTGTCCGAGGCTTTGTTCGCGGCCGGCGTTATCCCCTACTATCTGCACCAGCTGGACCGGGTGCGGGGCGCGGCCCATTTCGAGGTGGCCGAAGCTGAGGCCCGCATTCTCATAGGAGAGCTGCGTGCCCGGCTGCCGGGTTATCTGCTGCCGCGGCTGGTGCGCGAGATTCCCGGTACGCCCAGCAAGGTGCCTCTGGCGGAGGCTGCCGGACCCGTGATGGCAGAAGACTGAAGGGGTATAAACGCCGTGCATCCAAAAGAATTTGCCGTTAAACTCCGAAAACCCAGCATTCACCCCTGAGAGATTCTCTTGTCGCCACGGAATGCCCTGCCCGTTCTCATCATCACCGCTTCCCAGAACGAAGCGGAACAGCTCAACAGTCTGCTGCGCAACGCCGGTTATCCGGTGCGTCCGCTGTGGGCATCGGATATGGACGCAGCCGAAAAGAGCGCCAAGCAGCAACGGCCGGATCTTATCCTGTGCTCAATGAGCGTGACCGGCGCTTCCTTCCAGGAAGTGGTCAAGCTGCGTGACATGACGCTTCCCAATATACCGATCATCGCGCTCAGCGACACCACCGAGTCCGCATTGGTGGCGGAAATCATTGATACCGGTGCCCGCGACATGGTCTCCATGGACCAGACCGAGCACCTGCGCGCAGTGGTATCCAGAGAACTGGAAGTTTTACAGCTTGCCCATGATCTGGAACAGGCAAACATTACGCTCAGGGAATACGAGCAGCGCATTGACTTGGTGATGAAGGAGTCCAAGGATGCCATCGCCTATGTGCACGATGGCATCATCCTTAACGTCAATCCGGCGTTCCTGGAACTGTTTGGCCACAAAACCAGTGCGGAAATCGAGGGGCAGCCGGTACTCGAGTTATTCACACCCGAGTCCCAGATCACAGTCAAAGATGCGCTCAAGCTATCCGCCAAGGGCCAGACAGTAAAACCAATCATCGTACAGGGCCGCCACAACCAAGGTGAACCCTTCGAAACCACCATCGAGTTCGCCCGAACCGAGATCGAGGGCGAGCCGGCGCTCGAAATCGCTATCCGCAGCGACGAAGGCGCCAAGGAGCAGGTGTCGCAGATTCAGGCGCACGCTCAGCAGCAGATTGATTTGCTCAGCCAGAAATTGGCGGCGAGCGTGCAGCAGCTCGCCACCGCGCGCAATCTGGACCTGCTGACGGGTCTCATCAACAGGGTGCACTTCATCGAAGTGCTGCGCCAGAAGCTGGCCAAGGCAGACAAAACATCGCTGCGCGCCCTTTTGTACATCAAGCCCGACAGGTTCTCCCTGGTGACAGAAAAAGTCGGCATCCTTGCCAGCGACGGCATCATCAAGGGGCTGGCCGATCTTATCCGCTCAAACACCGGCAAGGATGACATCGTGGCGCGCTTCGGCGGGACGGTGTTCACGATTCTCATGTCGAGATACAAGATAAAGGAAATCGCCGACTGGGCCGCGAATTTCCATGCGTTGGTCGCGACGCGAATTTTTGAATCCACGGGCAAATCCACCAGCCTCACGTGCAGCATCGGTTATGTCCTTCTGGATGAACACCACCGGGACGCTGAACGGGCCTTGGTCCACGCCCAGGAAGCCTATCGGAAGGCGAGCGCAAACGAGGGCGGTCAGGTAGTTGCTTGGGCGCCTCCCACCATGGACGACAAGGGACAACTGACCAATGCCGAATGGAAACGCGTGCTCACCGAAGCCCTCAAATCCAGCCGCTTTACCCTGGCTTACCAGCCGATCGCCAGCCTGATGGGCGACGCCACGGAAATCCTGGACATTCTGGTACGGCTGCGTGATGAAAAGGACAACGAGATTCCGAACAAGGAATTGTTTCCTGCCGCGGAGCGCACCGGCATGATCATCGGCATTGATCGTTGGGTGGTGGAGCGCAGTCTCAAGATGCTGGAGGAGCGCGGCAAGCAAAATCGTCCGGCGCGCCTGTTCGTGCGCTTGTCCGATCAGTCACTGACCGACAAGACCCTGCTGCCCTGGCTGGAAAAGCTGCTAAGCGGCGTGTTTTTCTCCGCCAGTCAGCTGATATTCCAGATCGCTGAAAAATCCGCTGAGAAATACCTGACAGACACGCGTGCGCTCGCCGAGGCTGCCCATCGTCTGCAATGTGGTTTCGCGCTGGAACATTTCGGTCTAGGTCACAGTCCGCTGCATACGCTGGGCCTGATCCAGCATGTGGCCTATCTGAAATTTGACGGCAATCTGACGGCTGCGCTGGCCAGCGATGAACACAAGCGCGAGACGGTGAAGAAATTCGTAGCGCGTGCGGCCGAGCTGAATATCCACACGGTCGCTGAAAAAGTTGAAAAGCCCGAGACCATGGCGGTCCTCTACCAGCTCGGCATCGAGTTCATCCAGGGGAACTACGTGCAGGAACCGGAGGTCGTCATGGCGGATACTACGGCTGCTTCTGCCGTTTCCAGTTGATGTTACTTGGGGAAACTCTGATCAATTCCATTTCCATCCGTCATTCCCGTGCAGGTGGGAATCCAGAATTATCAAGAATCTGGGTACTCGCTTTCGCGTGTACGACCAATAAATCAAAGGTTCCTTGGATATATTTCTTCAGACCGCTGAGGTCTTCCCCGGCACGCGCGATTCCGGATACAGAGCTTCCACAGTCCGGTAACCACGCGGCAGTTTGAGGCCACGGCGTCCGCGTTCGCCGAAATACTCTTTCAGTTCCTTCGCTGACAGCGTCATGTGGCGCTGACCGGAAAAGATCACCAGCCCCTCATCTGCCGGCACACTGGTAACCGCTGCCATGTATTCCTCGTGGCTCGCGGCTTTCTTCGAGGGAATGCCCATGATCTTGTTGCCCTTGCCACGCGCCAGCTCCGGCAGCGCCTTTACGGTAAACACCAATATATGTCCCGCGCTGCTCACCGCCGCAATCAGATCGCTTTTTGCATTCTTCACCGGGGCTGGCACCAATACGCGCGCATTCTTCGGCAAGCGCAGAATTGCCTTGCCGGAGCGGTTGCGCGAAATCAGTTCCGCGAGCTTCACCACGAAGCCGTAGCCTGCGTCGCTCGCTACCAGCCATGTATCTTCTGCTTCTCCGATGAGCACACCGGCGAAGCTCGCGCCATCCGGCGGCGAAAGCCTGCCTGTGAGCGGTTCGCCCTGGCTGCGCGCCGACGGCAAGGAATGGGCCGGCAAGGCATACGCGCGGCCGGTGGAATCCAGAAAGATCGCAGACTGGTTGCTCTTGCCCCAAGCCGCCGCCAGGAAACTGTCTCCGGCCTTGTAGCTCAGGGTGCGCGGATCAAGCTCGTGGCCTTTCGCAGCGCGTATCCAGCCCGCCTTTGACAGAACGACGGTGGTGGGTTCCGTGGGCAGCAGCTGGGTTTCATCAATCGCCTGGGCGGCGGGCGCGCGCTCCACCAGCAGCGAACGGCGCGTGTCGCTATAGGTCTCCGCATCCGTCGCCAGTTCGTCGCGCACCAGTTTTCTGAGCTTGGGTTTGGAACCGAGAGTTTTCTGCAACGCATCGCGCTCTTTTGCCAAGTCTTTCTGCTCGCCACGGATTTTCATTTCCTCCAGTTTGGCTAGATGCCGCAGTTTCAGTTCCAGGATGGCTTCGGCCTGAGTGTCGCTGAGCTTGAAACGTTTTATCAACAGAGGTTTCGGTTCATCGTGTTTGCGGATGATGGCGATGACTTCGTCCAGGTTCAGATAGGCGATCAGCAGGCCGTCCAAGATGTGCAGCCGTTTGTCCACCTTGTCCAAGCGGAATTTCAACCGGCGGGTGACGGTCCCGACCCTGAACTCCAGCCATTCTTCCAGCAATTCCTTTAGGTTCTTGACCCGCGGCCGGCCGTCCAGGCCGATGATGTTCAGATTCACCCGGTAACTCTTTTCCAAGTCAGTCGTCGCAAACAAATGCGCCATGAGTTCGTCGGTATCCACCCGGTTACTACGCGGCATAATCACCAGACGTGTCGGGTTGTCGTGATCGGATTCATCCCGCAGGTCCTCCACCATGGGCAGCTTCTTGGCGCGCATCTGGCTCGCGATCTGCTCCAGCACCTTGTCGCCGGACACCTGATACGGCAGCGCCGTAATCACGATGTCGCCACCGTGTTCGCGGGTATAACGAGCACGCAAGCGCACGCTGCCGTTACCGGTTTCGTACATCTGCAAAATCTCGGCGCGCGGCGTGATGAGTTCCGCTTGCGTGGGGAAATCCGGCCCCTTGATGTGCTCGCAGAGCTGTTTGATTGTGGCTTTGGGCTCTTCCAGCAGCCGGATGCAGGCGCTGGCAACCTCTTTCAGATTGTGCGGTGGAATATCCGTCGCCATGCCCACGGCGATGCCGGTGGCGCCGTTTAAGAGCACATTCGGCAGCCGCGCTGGCAGGAGTTTCGGTTCCTGCAAAGTGCCGTCGAAATTCGGTTGCCAGTCCACCGTGCCCTGGGCTAATTCAGACAGGAGAACCTCGGCGTACTTCGACAGCTTCGCTTCCGTATAACGCATTGCCGCGAAGGATTTCGGATCGTCCGCCGAACCCCAGTTGCCCTGCCCGTCAATGATGGGATAGCGGTAGGAAAACGGTTGCGCCATGAGCACCATGGCTTCGTAACAGGCGGAATCACCGTGCGGATGGTACTTGCCGAGCACGTCGCCCACGGTGCGCGCCGATTTCTTGGGCTTCGCCTGATAGTCAAGCGAAAGCTCCCACATGGCATGGATGATGCGCCGCTGCACCGGCTTCAGGCCGTCGCCGATATGCGGCAGCGCGCGGTCCAGAATCACGTACATGGAATAATCCAGGTACGCCTTCTCGGTGAAGGTTTTCAGCGGCTGTTTTTCGGCGCCTTCAATTGCAAGGGATGATGTATTACTCATGGCTCATTCCAGGCATAACGTTGGAAACCGCTGCAACGCGGCATGGGAATCATGATACCCGTTACGCAGCCGGGCTTGAAGTCGGATCGGCTGCGGAGTATGTTTACCAGAATGAACGCCACACTGAAACAAATAGCGCAAGAAGCGCTGCAACTTACTCCCTCGCAGCGCGCGGAATTAGCCGACTTTCTCGTTGAAAGTCTGAATTCAGCAGAACCGGATGAAATTCAACGTCTTTGGATCGCCGAAGCCAATAAACGTCTGGCTGAAATCCGTTCTGGGGAAATTCAAGCAATTCCAGGCGAGGAAGTCCTGGCTGAGACACGCCGCTTGGTCAAGCGGTGATGCGTCACGAGTTTCATCCTAGGGCACGCGCCGAATATCTCAAAGCTGCTGCTTATCACGAAGAACAACAAACTGGACTGGGCGCACTTCACTATTGAAATTGAAAATGCAATCCAGAGAATTGTGGAAGCACCGCATCGCTGGCAACTAGTTGGAGATAAAATTCGGCGCTGCTTGACGAATACGTTTCCCTACTGTGTGTTGTACTCCATCAAAAAAGATCATGTGCTCGTGCTTGCAATAATGCACCACAGTCGAAAACCCAGCTACTGGCATTCCCGCTCTCGCTAAGAAGCCACCAAGACAATAACGTAAGAAGCCCATGCGCTACATGGTTGTTGTTGAAGAGGGTTCATCGAGTTTCGGCGCCTATGTGCCAAATCTTCCCGGTTGCGTGGCCGTCGGCGAGTCGCAACAAGAAGTTCTCAAGCTCATCCAGGAGGCGATCGAGTTTCACCTGGAAGGGCTCAAGGAAGAGGGAAAGTCCATACCCACTCCGCATTCATCGAGTGCATTCGTCGAAATCTGCCCGGCTCAACAAGGTCCGGGTCATAGTGTGGGCTAATTGTTATTGGCAACCACAATGCTTGAAGCAAATTTCTATAGGCTTGGGTTCGTTGAGATTCCGCCGTATAGAAACAAGTACCTTCCAGGCACCCCTTCTAATGCTTTCAAGCTGGCGGCCTGACAGCTCATTCGCCCAATGACGCCCAATTGGGTGATCCTTCTTTCCGAAAGGCCAAGTTTCCAACAATCTGCTTATTACAACTGATCCAGCGGGCTGCGCACACCCTTCCCGCCCTTGTTCAGCACGTGTGTGTAAATCATGGTGGTACTTACATCCTTGTGCCCCAAAAGCTCCTGCACGGTACGGATATCGTAACCCGCCTGCAAAAGATGGGTCGCAAACGAATGCCGCAACACGTGCGGCGTCACCAGCTTGACGATACCCGTGCGTTTCCCCGCTGTGCGTACCGCCCGCTGTATCGTTGCCTCATAAATGTGATGCCGGCGCACCTCGCCGGTGCGCGGATCGGTAGAACGAACCGGCGATGGGAATACATACTGCCAACCCCAGGCTTTGGCGGC
>JBOIAY010000028.1:0-6566 GCA_050739255.1 Gammaproteobacteria bacterium | reverse complement strand
GGATTGCTCGGCTATGGCCGCCGCTACCGCGGAATGGCAATGACCGGTGCCGGCTACGCAGTGCCCGCCATAGAAATCTAGGTAGGCATTGCCCTGTTCGTCAAACACCTGCTCGCCTTTTCCCGATACGAGCACAAATGGGTAGGGCCGGTAGGTGGGTAGCAAAGCCTTGATTACCGCCCCCCCCGGACCTTCTTTGAAATTATGCATGGCTGATGTGAATAAACTAGAGTAAAAGTGTATATAATGCGATTATATACAATCTAATTCGGGATAATGCAAGATTTATGCGGAATTTTTGTAGTGCAGGATTCAGACCATGACGCTGGATGAGACCATCCTGAAGCTGGTTGAAGGACGGGAGATCACCGACCAGTCGGTGCTCCTGGATCAGCTCACGCGCGCCGGCCTTTCGGTGACCCAGCCGACCCTGTCGCGGCACCTCAACAAGCTCGGCATCCAGAAAGTGACCGGGCGCTACCAGCGCGTGGAACAGCCACCGACGGAACTGCCGGCATTTACACTCAAGCAGGTTCCGCCGAATCTGCTGGTGATCCGCACGCGGCCGGGTTTTGCCCAGCCGCTGGCGGTCAAGCTGGACCAACAGAAAATGGAAGGCGTGGTGGGCACACTGGCGGGTGACGATACCGTGTTCATCGCCGTGACGCCGCCGGCGCGGCTCAAGAAGCTGGCCGAAAGCGTGGGAACCCTTCTTTCAGCCCCTGTCACGGTCTAGGGCACAGCCACATCTTTGAACTAAACTTACGTTTACGCGGTCCGAATCCGTATCTTGTTTCGCCCGCTCCAGTATTCCAAATCCACCTCACAGAAGGAGCATCTCATGACGCTTTCATACTGGTCTCTCTTCGGTCTCGGTATCGCTACTTTGTTGACGGCCGGCCCATTACCAGCACAGGCGGCAGAACCCAATGCCAACGCCGTGTCCTATGCCACACAGGACAATCCCGAAACCCTGGTGCTGGATGCACGCGATGCAGGCCGCGGCTTGATGACGGCGACCATGACCATCCCGGTCAAGCCGGGTCCTTTCACGTTCGTATATCCCAAGTGGGTGCCGGGCGAGCACGGTCCCACCGGCCCGCTCGCGAACATCTCGCAGATCAAGGTTTCAGCCAATGGCCGTGCACTCACTTGGCGCCGCGACCAGGTGGATATGTATGCGTTCCACGTGGACGTGCCGCCCGGTGTATCGAAACTCGACGTGCAGTTCACGGTGCTGGTCAATGCGTCCGGCGATGTCATGTCCACGCCGAACCTCGCCATCGTCAACTGGAACCGTGTGCTGTTTTATCAGAACGACACCAATTCCTCCCAAGTGTATTTCAAGCCGAGCATCATCTTGCCGAAGGGCTGGAGCTATGGCGCCGCGCTTCCTGATCCGCATCAGACCGGCGAGCGTGTGGATTTCGGCGAAGTACCGCTGAACATGCTGGTGGACTCCCCTCTCGACGCCGGCATCTATTACAAACACATCGAGTTGTGGCACAAGGGCAATGCCTACCAGATGCTGGATATCTTCGCCGACAAACCCCAAGACTTGGACATTCCGGATTCACTCATCTCCAAGTACAAGCGCATGACACCAGAAGCGCTGGCGCTCTATGGCGCGCGTCACTGGAATGTGTATCACTCGCTGCTGGCGCTCTCGGACGCCGTCGGCTTCCAGGGTATTGAGCACCACCAATCCAGCGACGACCGCGCGCCGGACGACTTCATGATCAACCCGAAGGAGCAGATGGCGGCGGGTGATCTGCTCACCCACGAGTTCTCGCATTCCTGGAACGGCAAATACCGCCGTCCATTCGACCTGTGGCAGCCGAATTTCCAGATCCCAGAGCATACCGAGCTATTGTGGGTCTATGAGGGCATGAACCAGTATCTCGGCGACCTGCTGTCGTTCCGCACGGGCATCCGCAAGCCGAGCGACTATCCGGAATATCTCGCGATGATTTACAGCAACATGGCGACCGAACCCGGACGCAACACTGAGCCGCTGATTGATACCACCACGGCAGCGCCCTATCTCTATGAAGCCCGCGGCTCTTACCCGGAAATCCGCCGCACTGCTGGCGATTTCTACACCGAGGGCGAGCTGATGTGGCTGGACGTGGACAGCATCATCCGCGAGAAAACTCATGGTGAAAAATCCCTGGACAGCTTCCTGCACCTGTACGCCGGACCGCCCGACACCGGCCCCATCACCAAAACCTATACCCGCGCCGACATCGAGAGCCTGCTAAATCAAGTAGTGCCCAACGACTGGCACGAGTTCTTCCAGAAACATGTATATGACATAGCAGACCTTCCACCTACCGCCGAACTGGCGCGCGCTGGCTGGAAACTGGTGTACACCAGCAAGCCGAACCTCTTCATGCAGACGCAAGCCAAGCTGCGGCATGTCAATAACCAATGGCTTACGTATGGATTCGTGCTCAACAAGCAAAACATAGTGATCCGCGTGCGGGAAAGTTCGCCCGCGTGGCAGGCCGGTATGGCGCCCGGAATGAAAATCCAGGCTGTAAACGGTCAAGCCTACTCGGAAGACAGCCAAACCCACCCAGATAAGGTCCTGGACTGGGCCATGCAGCAGGCTCAACACTCGACTGCACCGACGGTATTTTTAGTTCGGCAGGACGGCTGGTTTCACACCTACAATGTGAGCTATCACGATGGCCCGCGTTATCCGCATCTGGTACGCATCCCAGGTACACCCGATATGCTTGCCAAGATCATGGCGCCGCACGCCGGTAAAGGCATGTAATGCAGCCAAAGCGCGCCGGGCGAAACGGAGTTTCCGCCCGGCGTTTATCCATCAGTCAGTTCAGTGTAGGTTGGGCCGAACACAGTAAAGTCCAACAGAGATATTTGTTGGGGTTCGTTGCACTCACCCCAACCTACAAGAACTGCGTCTCTCCGCAGGACGTATTCATGTACCAAACATAAAGTGCGGTGCACAAGTTCACCCTGCGCCACGGGTAAGGCCCTGTTCTTCGGCGCAGGAGCCTACTCGTCCAGTTCGGGATAATGGCGGAACAGACCGTCTTCGTTGAAAGGAATGCGCCGCTTCGAGGCAAGATAGGCGGCGATGCGCGGCCGCTTTGATACATGCTCGTGCAACGCCATTACTTCCGGATAATCTGTGACGATCTTGCTCATGGCGCGCGGGAACGTGTAGTTGAGTCCCGCAATCACTTGGAACAGGGACAGGTCAGTATAAGTCAGCGCCGAGCCGACCAGGAATGTGTCGCCGGCCGGATTTTGCCGCCGCACCTTTTCAAAATAGCCCATGAATTTCGGCAAGCGGTGCTTCAGGAATAACGCCGCCCGCTTGCGAGCCTCATCCTTTTGATCTTCGTAATACTCCGTCGCACCCAGCGGATGGTGCGTATCGTGAATCTCCACCACCCAATCGGCAATGGTGAGCTGCAACTGGTGCGTCCACGAGCGACCGGCTTCGTCTGATGGTGCAAGCGCATGCCGCGCGCCGAGAAACATGAGGATATTGGCAGTCTGGGCGATTAATAAATCGCCGGCCTTGAGCACCGGCGCCGCGAACGCCGGATGGGGCGCCCTGGCATCGTTGAGCACACGTTGAAGTTTCCGGATCGCGGCATCCTCCCCGCCCTTGTCCTTCGCTATATCAAGATACTCAATGCTCGCCTCTTCCAGCGCCAGACGCACAAATTCGCCGCGTCCCTGAATACCGGGCCAGTAATAGAGTTCGTAATTCATTTTTAACTCATGAACCGTATGATCTTGTCCGCTCAGTCGCTGGCTGCCTTGGCTTTCCTCGATTTCGCCTTGCTGAATTCGAAGCCGATGTCGCGGGCGTCCACCTTGATGACATCACCCGGCCCGAATTCACCGGCGAGGATTTTCTGCGCCAGCGGATTTTCCAGGTAAAACTGGATCGCGCGCTTCAAGGGCCGCGCGCCGTACACCGGGTCATAGCCGGCGCGACCGAGCTTATCGAGCGCGGCATCCGTTACTTCGAGGCCGATGTCGCGATCGGCGAGACGTTTCCGCAAGTGTTCGATCTGTATATGCGCAATGGCGCGGATCTGGTCCTTGCCAAGCGGATGGAACACCACGGTCTCGTCCACACGGTTGATGAACTCCGGCCGGAAATGCTGCGCCACGATTTCCATAACCGAATCTTTCATCTTCTGATAGTTCTCTTCACCAGCCATTTCCTGAATGATTTGCGAACCCAGATTCGAGGTCATCACCACCACGGTGTTCTTGAAATTCACGGTACGGCCCTGGCCGTCAGTCAAGCGGCCGTCATCCAATACCTGCAAAAGCACGTTGAATACATCCGGGTGCGCCTTTTCCACTTCATCCAGCAGGATCACTGAATAGGGTTTGCGGCGCACGGCTTCGGTGAGATAGCCGCCTTCTTCGTAGCCCACATAACCCGGTGGCGCGCCGATCAACCTCGCCACGGAGTGTTTCTCCATGAACTCGGACATGTCTATGCGCACCGTGGCGTCTTCGGTGTCGAACAGAAACCAGGCCAGCGCCTTGGTGAGTTCTGTCTTGCCGACGCCGGTGGGCCCGAGAAACAGAAACGAGCCGGTGGGCCGGTTTGGATCCGACAGACCCGCGCGCGAACGGCGGATGGCGTTGGATACGGCACGCACCGCTTCATCCTGGCCCACCACACGCTGCATGAGCGCGTCTTCCATGCGCAACAGTTTTTCCTTCTCGCCTTCCAGCATCTTGGACACGGGAATGCCGGTCCAGCGCGATACAACTTCGGCGATTTCCTCGGCGGTCACCTTGTTGCGCATGAGCTGCATCGGCTGGTCTTCCCTGGCCGTCGCCTGCGCAAGCTTCTTTTCCAGTTCCGGGATACGCCCGTATTGCAGTTCCGACATGCGCGCGAGATCGCCGGCGCGGCGCGCCGATTCCAGATCGGTGCGGACTTTTTCCAGAGCTTCCTTTATCTGGGCCGCGCCTTGCACGGAGGCTTTCTCGGCTTTCCAGATTTCTTCCAGATCAGAGTATTCGCGTTCCAGCTTCTTGATGTCAGCCTCAAGAGTAGCGAGTCGCTTCTTCGATGCCTCATCTTTTTCCTTCTTGAGCGCCTCGCGTTCGATCTTGAGCTGGATGAGTTTGCGATCCAGCTTGTCCATCGCTTCCGGCTTGGAATCAATCTCCATGCGGATGCGGGAAGCGGCTTCGTCAATCAGGTCAATGGCCTTGTCCGGCAGTTGCCGGTCGGAAATGTAACGGTGCGACAAGATCGCGGCAGCCACGATGGCGGGATCGGTAATCTCCACGCCGTGGTGCACCTCGTAGCGTTCTTTCAGACCACGCAGGATCGCAATAGTGTCTTCCACGGAGGGCTCATCCACCAGCACTTTCTGGAAGCGGCGTTCCAGCGCCGCATCTTTTTCGATGTACTGGCGGTATTCATCCAGCGTCGTCGCGCCCACGCAATGCAACTCACCGCGCGCGAGCGCTGGCTTGAGCATGTTGCCCGCGTCCATGGAACCTTCCGCCTTGCCGGCGCCGACAACCATGTGGATCTCGTCAATGAACAGAATGATGCGACCTTCTTCCTTGCCGATGTCCTTGAGCACGGCTTTCAGGCGCTCTTCGAATTCGCCACGGAATTTCGCACCTGCGATGAGCGCGCCCATATCCAGCGTGAGCACGCGTTTGTTCTTCAAACCTTCCGGCACCTCGCCGTTGACGATGCGCTGCGCCAGACCTTCGACAATCGCCGTTTTGCCCACGCCGGGTTCACCGATCAGCACGGGATTGTTCTTGGTGCGCCGTTGCAGCACCTGGATGGTGCGGCGGATTTCATCGTCGCGGCCGATGACCGGGTCGAGCTTGCCGGATTCAGCGCGCGCGGTAAGGTCAATCGTGTATTTCTCCAGTGCCTGGCGCTGATCCTCGGCGCCGGCATCGTTCACCGCCTGGCCGCCGCGCATCTCTTCGATGGCTTTCTCGATCACCGCTTTTGTAGCACCTGCGTCGCGCAGCGCTTCGCCAAGTGCGCCCTTGTCATCCAGCGCCGCGAGCAGAAACAACTCGCTGGAGATGAACTGGTCCTTGCGTTTCTGCGCCAACTTGTCTGTGGCGTTGAGCAGGCGGTTCAGGTCGCTGGATACCTGTACGTCGGTGTCGCCCTGCACTTGGGGTCGCCGATCCAGCGTGGTTTCGAGCTGCGAGCGCAGCCGGCTGAGATTAGCGCCGGCCTTGGCCAGTAACGGGCGCACGCTGCCGCCTTCCTGATCCAGGAGCGCCAGCATCAGATGTGCCGGTTCGATGTATTGATGATCACGGCCCACGGCCAGCGATTGCGCGTCGGCCAAGGCCATCTGGAATTTACTGGTTAGTTTGTCGAGTCGCACGGAAAGTCCCTGTTAAACAATAGCTTAAGGTTACGCCTGAGATGGGGTTGGTGGCTGAAATTTCAACACTTCACTGCTCCTCACGCCTCACTTGCCTTTGCCCCCTCACCCTGACCTCTCCCCCCGAAACGGGGGCGAGGGGATTACGTTGAAGCCAGCCATATTAAGGTCCCCATG
>JBOIAY010000027.1:0-9160 GCA_050739255.1 Gammaproteobacteria bacterium | reverse complement strand
CAGCCCGGGGGCACAGCCAGTAAATGACGCCTGCAAGACCCAGTGAAGCCCAGCCCAGCAGGTTGATGTGGGCGTGGACGGGGGCGTACTGGAACTGGTGGCTCATGCCCATGACCAGTCCGAAAATCACGCCGATCAACAGATACACCACCGCAATTTTTATCCAAATCCGCGCCATGCAGGCGCCACGCACTTCAATCGCAGTAATCATGGTAACTCCTTGTCTTGGATTGATATTTTCGTTTCGATGAACTGTGCCATGACGATTTCAAGTGGAGCATACCAGAGCTACCATTGAACCGGCAGCCGATTAGGTGGCAAACTTGCCGCCTTTCCCGTCCCGCTGTAACACAAGGAATACTCTCATGTTCCGGAACTGCTTTTCCCGTCAGATCGTATTGGTGCCTGCCTTGGCCCTGCTGGCTTTAGTTGCCGGTACTGCCCAAGCCGGCAACACGCTCATGCGCTACCCCACCCTGCATGGGGATTCCGTGGTATTCGAGGCCCACGGCAATCTGTGGGAAGTGAACCGTGCCGGCGGCACCGCCCGGCGCCTGACCACCGATCCCGGCTTCGACATCATGCCGCGCTTCTCACCGAATGGTGAGTGGATCGCCTTTACCGGCCAGTACCGCGGCAACACGGATGTCTATGTCATCCCTGCCAACGGCGGCGATGCCAAGCGTCTTACGTTCCATTCCGATGTGGTGGCTAACGCGCCCTTGCGCTGGGGTCCGGACAACATGGTGGTGACCTGGACGCCGGACAGCAAAAACATCGTATTCCTGTCGCGCCGCAATACCTTCAATTCCTGGTTCGGCCAGTTATTCACGGTGCCTTTGAGCGGCGGCCTGCCGACGCAGTTGCCCATCCCCAAAGGCGGCATGTTGACCTATTCGCCGAACGGCGAGTCCATCGCCTACAACCGCATCTTCCGCAACTTTCGCACCTGGAAGCGCTACAAGGGTGGTCTGGCGCAAGACGTGTGGCTGTATAACTTCAAGGACAAAAAAAGCACGCGCGTAACGGATTATCCGGGCTCCGACAGGGACCCCATGTGGTACGGACATCTGATTTACTTCATTTCGGATCGCGGCCCGGCAGTACGCAAGAATATCTGGGCTTATGACCTCAACACCAAACAATTCCACCAAGTGACCCATTTCAAGGATTACGACATTGACTGGCCGAGTCTGGGCAATACCGGTATCACCTTCCAGGAAGGCGGTGCACTGTATGTCATGGACCTGCCTTCGGAACAGTTGCACAAACTTGATGTGAATGTGCCCGATGATGGCAGCCGCACCGGCTTGCGCTGGGTGGATGCGTCCAAATATCTGCAACTGATGGACACTGCTGGTGACACCAATCTGGCGCTCTCGCCCAACGGCAAACGCGCGCTGTTGCAGGCGCGCGGCGACATCTGGTCGCTGCCCAAAGAACACGGACCGAGCCGCGACCTCACCGATACCTCCAATGCCGAAGAAGAATATCCAGCCTGGTCGCCGGACGGCAAATGGATCGCCTACGCCACCGACATCAGCGGCGAAGATCAAATCGCGATTCGTCCGGCGGACAACTCCGGCCCCGAGCAGATCGTGACCAATTTCAAGACCGGCTATTTCTACGGCCCAACATGGTCGCCCGGCAGCGACAAACTGGCGTTCTCCGACAACGAACATCAGTTGTGGTATCTGGACATAAAGACTCGCAAGCTCGTCAAAGTTGCCCAGGACAAATACAACGAGATGCACGACTATAGCTGGTCACCGGACGGCCGCTGGCTCGCCTACACCCTCACCGCTCCGAACCAGATGAGCCAGATTTATTTTTACAACCTGGCGGATGCCAAGACGACGCGCATCAGCTCGCCCATGGACAACGACGGGGATCCGGTGTTCGATCCGGATGGCAAATACCTGTACTTCGTGTCCGCGCGTCACGAGAACCCGACCTTCAGCCAGACCGAGTTCAATATCGCCACGCTCAAGATGTTTGGCGTGTATGTGGCCACGCTGACCCCGGATGAAGCCTCGCCGTTCGCACCGCGCAACGACGAAGGTACGCTCTCGGAAAAGAAGCCGCCAAAATCCGGTCCCTGGAAACCCGGCGACAGCAAGCCCATCAAAATTGACCTCAATGGCTTGATGACCCGCGCCGTGCCGCTGCCCATTCCGGGCGCCAATATCAACGGCCTGGCCGCCACGCCCGGCCATGTGTTCTACAGCACGGTGCCGAACCAGACCATCGCCGGGCCCTTGCCGGGCGTGAAGCCGGAGCTGCATGTCTATGACTTGGCGAAGCGCAAGGATACAGTGCTGGGAAGCGGTTTTTACGGCTGGACCCTGTCGGCTGACGGCAGCACCATCCTGTACAACACCCCGGATAACAAGCTGTTCACGCAGGATGCGACGCCGGATTCCAAGCCCAAGCCGCTGGACACCTCGAACATGTGGGTGCAGATCAATCCGGTGCAGGAATGGAACGAGATGTACTCCATGGCTTGGCGCCTGTACCGGGATTTCTTCTGGAACCGCAAGATGAACGGTGTGGACTGGAACGCGGTACAAGCCAAATACAGCAAGCTCCTGCCGCTCATGGGCTCGCGCGAGGACCTGAACTATTTCATCGGCCAGACCATCGCCGAACTCAGCAACTCGCACACCTACGTGGGCGGCGGTGACATGGACTACCACGTGCACCGCACACAGACCGGCTTGCTGGGTGTGGATTTCGGTCTCGACGGAACGGGTCGTTATTACTTCAAGACTATCTATCCCGGCGACAACACCCGCGCGAACTACCGTTCGCCCCTGACCGAGCCGGGCGTAAACGTCAAGCAGGGCGATTTCCTGCTGGCGGTGAACGGCCGCGAACTCAAGGCGCCTGAAAATCCCTACAGTCTGTTCGTGAACACTGCCGGTCAGGATGTGGAACTCAGGGTGGCGGACAACGCCGCCGGCAAGAACGCGCACACGGTGCTGGTCAAGACCATCCCCAATGAGCTGGATATCCGCCTGAAGACCTGGATAGACCACAACCGCGAGGAGGTAAACAAACTCTCGGACGGCAAGATCGGCTACATCTACATGTCCGATATGGAAGCCATGGGCATGGACCAGTTCATCCGCCAGTTCTACCCGCAACTCACCAAACAAGGCCTGATCATTGACGACCGCTTCAATGGCGGCGGCTTCATTGACCAGATCGTGCTGGAACGGCTGCGCAGGATATTAATCGGCATGAACAGCAACCGCGAACAAGCCGCCTCGCCGGAACCTCAACAGGTAAGCAACAGCTACAAGGTCACGCTCATCAACCACTACTCGGCATCCGACGGCGACATCTTCCCATACTTCTTCAAGAAGTATGGCCTGGGACCACTCATCGGCACCCGCACCTGGGGTGGTGTACGCGGCATCCGCGGATACTGGCCGCTCCTGGACGACGGCTACATCACCGTCTCAGAGTTCACCATGTATGGCCTCGATTCCCAGTGGGTCGTCGAGAACCACGGAGTGGTGCCCGACATCAAGGTGGACGACCTTCCGGGGGATGTGATGCGCGGCTACGACGCACAATTGCACACTGCGGTGGACTACCTGATGAACAAGATCAAGGCGCATCCGCTGCACCTGCCGCCGCCGCCACCGCTGATCCCGGCCTACCCACCGCCGGGTCATGATTGATACATACGGCGACGTTTCTTTGACACTCGCGGCGGCCTCAAGGCCGCCGCTTTTTTTGCAAATCCAGCAACTCACAGGGTGCCGTGTTTACTTCTTGAGAGACGCCGGATGCTTTCAAGCATTACAGAAGAGCAAGAAACTCCTCAACAGTTAAACCCGCATGACGAATAAGTGCGCGAAGCGTACCGAGGGAAAGCTCTTTATGTTGCGGAATGGAAAGGTTGACACGAATTCCCTGTTTCACCAAAACGAGGTGACTGCCCACTTGTCCGACAGGTATCCATCCGGCCTTCGAAAACGCCTTGGCGACTTGCTTGCCGGAAATGTGGCTAAACGGGCCATGTTCAGACAGCGACTACCACGGGCTGTTCGCCAGGTTTGACTGGGTGAGATAGAAGAGCTTTCTGATCCTCCGCCCAGAGCCAGGCGGTAATCGCCTCCTTGATGTTGGCAAGCGCCTCTTCCTGATCACGCCCCTAGGACACGCATCCGGGAAGGGCCGGCACTTCGGCCACCAGCCAGCCATCCTCAGCCTTCTGAACCGTGACGTGAAACAACATAATGCTCTCCAAATGTCCCTATTCTGCATCAAAAACGCCACCAGCGGCCAGTAGCTGTGGATTGCGGGTGAGGCCTCAGCCAAGCCCGGAGGAGGATTCAACTTTTCAGCGAATATCAGCCAATGTTGCTCACTAGCTGTCTCATTAGCTGTTCAGCCTGGGGCATGTAGGACTCACCGAAGACATTGAGATGGTTGAGCAGATGGTAAAGATTGTAGAGATCGCGGCGCACTCGATAACCCGCGTCCAGCGGACAGACCGCGTTGTAGGCGAAATAGAATTCCTGCCCGAAACCGCCGAACAATTCTGTCATCGCGATGTCCGCTTCGCGGTCGCCGTAATATACCGCCGGGTCAAAGATGACCGGCTCGCCGGTGTCCAGCACGCCCCAGTTGCCGCCCCACAGATCGCCATGCAATAACGAAGGTTGCGGCGAATAGCCGATAAAGAATTCCGGCAGCGTTTCCATTAACCGTGCGCCCTGTTCCTGCAATATGCCGCGATAGCCGTTCTCCGCCACGAGTCGTAACTGGAAACCGAGACGGTGCTCACGAAAGAATTTCGCCCAATCCTCTGCCGGCGTGTTGAACTGCGGCGTTGCGCCGATAAAATTGTTCTGCCGCCAGCCGAAGTGTTGCCCGAAACATTGATGCTGGCGCGCCAGTTGCTCGCCGAGCCGGGCCACAGCGGCTCCGGTTTTTCGTCCCAGTGTCAGCCATTCCATAATCAAGAACGCTTCGCCATCCTGTTCGCCCGCTGCCAGTACACGCGGCACACGGATTGCCTTGCACTCAGCCAATGCTTTAAGGTCATCTGCTTCCGCAACGAACAAGTCACGCGCATCCTGTGCCGTCTTTACGAACCAGACGGAATCGCCGCAACTCACGTGCCAAGTGGAACCGCCCACGCCGCGACCCAGTGCCTGCCACGTGCAGACGCTGCCCGCACTTGCCTCGTGGACAAGCTGCTCGATGGCGGCACGTATCGCACTCATAGTTTGAAATTGGGGACGATAAAAAAGGCGCGATACGCGCGCCTGTTAGCCGTTACAAACAAACATTCAGGCAAGCATCTGCGAGATACGCTTGTGCAGCGGGCTAGTGCGCGGGAAATGCGCCAGCAAGAATTCCATCTGATCGGCCAGAATGCGCCGGCCCTTGAGAAAGATGTACTCGGCATGATTGGGTGTGAATGGCACCGCCAGCAAATGCATGCCGGATTCTTCCGGCGTGCGTCCGGCCTTGTGGTTGTTGCAGCGCTTGCAGGCCGCCACCACGTTGTTCCAGGTATCGGTGCCGCCGCGGCTCAGGGGCGTGACGTGCTCGCGCGACAGTTCGACACCGGAAAAACGGTGACCGCAGTACATGCACAGATTGGCATCGCGCTTGAAGAGCGTGTGGTTGTTGAGCGGCGGCACATAATGTTCGCGCGCCTTGGCGAGCGCGTGATTGTTGCCATAGGTAGCGATGATGGAATTGACATCGACCGTGCTCTGGCGCCCGGACTTGGCGCAGATGCCGCCGTGCAGGCGGTACAATAGCGTGCCGCAGCCATAGGCCACTTGTTCCAGGTGGTACAGGCGTACCGCATTCTGGTAATCAATCCACTCGAGCGGCATACCGGCCGCGTCGGTGCGGAGAACTTCTTGCGACAGGTCGTACACGTATGCTTCCACAGCGCCGTCAAGGGGCAGATGTTATTGCAGAATTTACCTTAAAAAGCAACGTTAAGTCGTTCCGATGAGCTAATTTTACTCCGGCACGGGTGGCAAAAACCGGGGTCCGCGCCTACACTTCTTGCGTTCAACGGATATCCGCAGGGCCGCGCCGGACGCCGCGTGGCGGTTTTCAACGAGAACAACATGGCCATCCAACTCTTCGTTCCCAAAGAACAGGCTGCCGGTGAACGCCGGGTGGGTCTGTGCCCGCCGGTAGCGGTCAAACTCAAAACGCTGGGCGTGGACTTGCTGGTCGAGACCGGTGCGGGTTTGAGTGCCGGTTTTCCGGATGCGTTGTTCACGGATACCCGCTTTGTCAGCGCCCTGGAAGGCGCCCAACAAGCGGACGTGGTGTTCAAGGTGCAGGCGCCTGCACCGGCGAATATCGCGCGCATGAAGACTGGTTCCGTGCTGATCTGCTTGCTGAATCCACATCGCAATCTTGATTCCATCAAAGTGCTACGAGACCGTAAGGTTACCGGCTTCGCCATGGAATTGGTGCCGCGCATCTCGCGCGCACAGGCCATGGATGCGCTGTCATCTCAGGCGGCGGCAGCCGGTTACAAGGCCGCGCTCATTGCGGCGGAAAAACTCGGCCGCTTCTTTCCGATGCTTACCACCGCCGCCGGCACCATCCGCCCGGCGAAGGTATTGGTGATCGGCGCGGGCGTGGCGGGCCTGCAGGCCATCGCCACCGCGCGGCGTCTGGGCGCCATGCTAGAAGGCTACGACGTGCGCGCGGCGGCGCGCGAGCAGGTGGAATCACTCGGCGCGAAATTCGTGGATACCGGCGTGTCGGCGGAAGGCAGCGGCGGCTATGCGCGTGAATTGACGGCGGAAGAAAAACAAAAACAGCAGGATGCGTTGGCGAAACACGTGGCGCTGGCGGATGCTGTCATCAGTACCGCTGCTATTCCCGGACGTGCTGCGCCGCGCATTATCACCACGGCGATGGTGGATGCCATGAAACCCGGTTCCATTATCGTGGACCTGGCAGCGGAATCCGGCGGTAACTGTGAACTCACCAAACCCGGTGAGGACGTGCAGCATAGTCAGGTGCTGGTATCGGGTCCGCTGAATCTGCCGAGCCTGCTCGCGGAACACGCGAGCGACATGTACGCCCGCAACCTGCTGAATTTCTTTACGCCATTGGTGAAAGACGGCCGCATCCAGATTGACTGGAACGACGAAGTGTATGTCAAGAGCGTGGTGACACACGATGGTGTGATCAGATACGAACCGGTACGGAAGTTGATGGAGGGATAAAGATAGGTGCTGTGTACTGCGTTCTGGGTGCTGCGTCAAAATATCGTCTTTACGCAGCACCCAGCACGCAGTACCTTTTGAGGTGATTCGAGAATCGAGGTGCGAAACATGATTAGCGGATTCCTGGCCTTATATATATTCATGCTCGCTGCCTTCACCGGCTACGAGGTAATCTCGCGGGTGCCGGTGATCCTGCACACGCCGCTCATGTCCGGCTCCAACTTCGTGCACGGCATCGTGCTGGTGGGCGCCATGGTGATGCTGGGTAATGCCCACGACCTGGCGGAACAAATCATCGGTTTCGTCGGTGTGCTGCTGGCGGCTGGTAATGTGGTGGGTGGTTATGTATCCACCGAGCGCATGCTGGAGATGTTCAAAACCAGCCAGGATAAAAAGAAAGGCAAACACGCATGAACCTGTTGCCCGCGTCTGTCACCGACGATCTGATCCAGGCAGCGTACTTCATCGCCGCGTTGCTGTTCATCATCGGCTTGAAACGCATGAGCTCGCCGAAAGGCGCGCGCGGCGGCATCATCTGGGCCGGTATCGGCATGCTCATTGCCGGCCTGATTACTTTCCTCGCGCCGGGGATGCACAACTACATCTTGATCATCACCGCCATTTTCATCGGCGGCGTGCTCGCGTGGTGGAGCGGACGGCGCGTGCCCATGACCGCCATGCCGCAGATGGTAGCGCTGTACAACGGCATGGGCGGTGGCGCAGCGGCGGCCATTGCAGCACAGGAACTGATCCGCGGCGAACCGTTCGCCGTCGCACCGGTGGTCCTCGCCGTGGTGGGCGCCATCATCGGCGCTGTATCCTTCAGCGGCAGCCTGATCGCCTTCGCCAAGCTGCAGGGGCTCATCAAGAAATCCCTGCGCTATCGCGGCCAGCAGATTGTTAACGCACTGGTGCTGCTCATCACCGTGGCGCTGGGTATCTGGATCATCGCGCTGCACGGCGCCGCGCCCATGTACGTCGTGATTCCGTTCTTCGCTTTTGCGCTGTTGTTTGGCATTCTCGTGACGCTGCCCATCGGCGGCGCCGACATGCCGGTGGTGATTTCGCTGTACAACGCCTGCACCGGCCTGGCGGTGGCGTTCGAAGGTTTCGTGCTGGGCAACGCCGCCATGATCATCGCCGGCATGGTGGTGGGAGCGGCAGGTACCTTGCTAACGCAACTCATGGCGAAAGCCATGAACCGCTCTATTGCCAACGTGCTGTTCAGCAACTTTGGCGAAACGGCAACCGGCAGCACAGAAGGCATCAGCGGCAGTCTGAAACCCGTTGATGCCGCGGACGCGGGCACCATGATGGCCTATGCCAACAAGGTCATCATCGTGCCCGGTTACGGCATGGCCGTGGCCCAGGCCCAGCACAAAGTTTGGGAGCTGACGCAACTTTTGCAATCCCGCGATGTGCAGGTGAAATTCGCCATCCATCCGGTGGCGGGCCGCATGCCGGGCCATATGAACGTGCTGCTGGCGGAGGCCGGTGTGCCTTACGATCTGATTTCCGACTTGGACGAAATCAATCCGGAGTTCGTTACTGCCGACGTGGCGCTCATCATCGGCGCCAACGACGTGGTCAATCCTGATGCCCGCAACCGCAAGGACAGCCCCATCTATGGCATGCCGATCCTGAACGCCGACAAGGCGAAAAACGTAATCGTCATCAAGCGTGGCCAAGGCCGCGGTTTCTCCGGCATCGAGAACGCACTGTTCTACATGGACAACACCCGCATGCTCTACGGTGACGGCCAGGAAGCCGTGACGCGACTGATCCAGAGTATCAAAACCCTCGATTAATCATCGTGCAAAATAAAACCCTCACACAGCGAGGGTTTTATTTCTCCAATCAGATGTCAAATTAACGCGGCGGATGATGCGCCCGCATCCGCTGACGGAACTGCTCGCGCTGTTCGGGCG
>JBOIAY010000026.1:0-12787 GCA_050739255.1 Gammaproteobacteria bacterium | reverse complement strand
AACGGCTGGATGCCGAACATCTGTACGAGTCGGTGGTGCGCGCGTTTGCCTATTTCGGCGGCGTAACTGCGGAGTTACTGGTCGACAATCCCAAAGCGCTGGTGTTGCGACATCCTCAGGGTGAAAGCACGGTGTTCAACGAGCGTTTTCTGGATCTGTGTGCGCATTATGGCGTGCACCCGCACG
Organism: Gammaproteobacteria bacterium; assembly: GCA_050739255.1. Taxonomy (GTDB): domain Bacteria; phylum Pseudomonadota; class Gammaproteobacteria; order Natronospirales; family REEB76; genus REEB76. The sequence goes on along the minus strand of JBOIAY010000026.1, from coordinate 12,601 downwards.
CGTGCCGGCCTTACCGGGCACGCACCAAGGGCAAGGATGAACGCACGGTGGGTTATCTCAAGCACCACTTCTTCGTACGCTACCGCGCCTTTGACAGTTGGGCGCATCTGAACCAGCAGCTTGAGACCTGGCTGCACGAGGAAGCCGATCAGCGCGTGCACGGCAGCGTCAAGGAAGTGGTGGCGACACGGTTTGCGCGCGAGCTTGCGTATCTGAAGCCGCGAGAGTGTAATTTATTTTGTGTCTGAGCCGGTTGGTTCATTCAGTTGCTCAATACGAAACGATCTTCGAACAGGATCGCGAGTTCGGCTTTAGCCGCGTGCCAGCAGGCAGGGGGATTTTTCCATTTCTTAGCCGCCTGTTGCAACGCGAGCCAGATCAGTTTGGTCGCGGCCTCATCGCTCGGAAAATGCCCCTTGTTGCGGATCGCCCGGCGCACCGTGCTATTCAGGCTCTCGATGGCATTGGTCGTATAGACGATGCGGCGAATCGGCAGACTGAAGGCAAAAAACGGGATCACTTCGTCCCACTTGCGCCGCCAGCTCTGCGCGATCGCGGGATACTTGCGTCCCCAAGGTCCTTGGTCGAATGCCTCCAGCGCCGCACGCGCGGCTTCGGCATCGGCGGCCTGGTAGATGGGCTTGAGCGCCGCCACAATCGCCTTGCGCTCCTTCCAGCTTGCAAACTGCAGCGAGTAACGGAGCAGGTGCACAATGCAGGTCTGCACCACGGTGTGCGGAAACACGCTGGTAATCGCCTCGGGAAAGCCCTTCAGCCCGTCGACGATCGCGATCAGGATGTCCTTCAGGCCACGGGCCGCGAGCTCGTTCATGACCCGCAGCCAGAACTTCGCCCCTTCCGTCTGCTCGATCCATAGCCCCAGAATCTCCTTGCTCCCGTCCGTGCGCATCCCGAGCGCGAGGTACACCGACTTGGTGCGTACCAGGCCCTCGTCGCGAATCTTCACCCGCAGTGCATCGAAGAACACGAAGGCGTAGGTATCCTCGAGTGGCCGGCTCTGCCAGTCCTTGACCTCGTCGAGTACCGCCTCGGTCACCGCCGAGACCAGCTCCGGGGAAATCTCCACGCCATAGAGCTCCCGGATCTGAGCCTGGATTTCGCGGGTGCTCATGCCGCGCGCGTACATCGCAATGAGCTTGGTATCGAACCCCGGAAACCGCCGCCGGTACTTGCCAATCAACAACGGATCAAACCGTCCTTGGCGGTCGCGCGGGATCGACAGCGTCAGCTCGCCCTCGGACGTGAGTACCGTCTTCGCACTCGTACCGTTGCGGTGATTACCTGCGGTTTGCTCCGCCTCCCGCGAAAGATGCACGTCCATCTCGGCGTTCAGCAGCCGCTCAGCCAGCGCCGCCTTCAGCTCTCCCATCAAGCCTTCCGATTCCAGTACCGTCTGCGGGTCCCGCCCCGCCAACAGCCGGTCCAATAGCTCCGCGTCAAAACCCGGTTTTCTCACTTGCATGGCCATACATATCTCCTTCGGTTCTATCAGGACATCATATGGCTCGAAACACAAAATTCCTTACACCCCCCGCTTGACGAGGTTGATGAGCAGGGCCGCTTGGGCGTTCGGCTTCGCCCGCCCTTGCTCCCAGTTCTCAAGCGTGCGGACATTGGTCCGAAGGTAGGCGGCAAACAGGGGACGCGAGATCTTCAACTATTCACGCACGTGAATCAATTCCTTGGGTGTCACCTTCGGTGCCGGCTTGTACTTGACTGCATGCGTCCGCAGGGTCAACTTGCCTGTTCGCGCACCAGCAAGTGCGGCTAACCCTTCGCTTAATTCAGCGAACAGGTCACGTTTGGACGTATGTGTGATCTTGGTTTTCGTCATCGTCTTCATCATTTTCTCCTGGCATCCAGTTCGGCTTTGATCAAAGTCTTTAGCGCCTTGCGTTGCTGCGGCGTCAGGTCGGCCATCTCCCCTTTGTCATACAGGGTGAAAAGCCAGAACTGAAATTCCGCGTCCCACCAGTAGTAGATAACTCGCAGGCCACCACGCTTGCCCTTGCCCCGCCGTGAATCAGCAAACCGCAGCTTGCGCAACCCTCCGGTATCCGGCATCGGGTCGCCCGCCTCGGGGTGCTTCATCAACAGACTTTGAAGCTCCCTAAAGGCATCGTCATCCAGGTAGTCTCCCCGGTGGCGCTCGAAGGCAGGCAATTCGACAAAGATGGCCTTCATGAGGCAATTATACGCAAGTCACGGATATACGCAAGCTGCGTATATACATTAAATCCCACGCGGCGGCATGTCTCCCCACCCCCCAAGGGATATCCATTGAACACCACGCAACCGGTGTCTCTTTCAAGGGAAAGGTAACCTGTCTCAGTTTCGGGGCCAAGGTAACTTGCGACTGCGGTTTCAACCGATCGACGCAACATCTAAGTTAACCCGACAGCTACGCCTCCGCTTCGCTGCGGCGTAGCTGTCGGATTGAAGCGATTGTTGGGTGCAATCAATGTAGAGCTGTCAGTCCACTTAAGCTACTGTCCAGTTTTTGGGGTCCACTACTGCCAACGCGGTGGTCAGTCTCAGTCAAGCGACCCGTGTGTGAAACCATCCGCACTCCATTCCTCCGAACACACACCATGGTGAACGATAAACAACACGTCAGGGTCGTAATACTTTTTCACGACGAGCAGCCGCGCGTAATTCGAACCCCAGAACGCGCGCTGTCAATCTTTCAGGAAGAAATCGCTTTCGGAAACATAGGACCCAGCATCCGGAACGAGCTTGTAAAGTATCTGCATGGCCCTGTCGCAAGCGGCCGCGTCCTTGCGCGCGGCAGCAAAATCCGGCTCGTGACCGGGGATACCCGGAAACGCTGCAGACCCGTAGTTGCCAGTGATCGCCAGCGCGGGCTGCGTATTCAGGTGAGAACCGATTTTCCTGTAGCCCAAAATTTTAAGGAAACTCTGAATAATTCCGTTCGTAGTGAGCCTGTCGAAGACTGTGCGCGATCCATTTGTTCCTGCTCAGCTTAATGGATCGCCGGTGTCGCGTCGAACGCGGGGTCATGACGCAGTAGCCCACCATCCTGGTACTGCGTTAAATCGGCTGCTTGGGTTTCGGGGTTTCCTCGCATCAGGATTTTGGAATTAGAACGGAATACTCTTGACCTGCTTCAACAGTTCGGTAACGTTACCGAACAACTTTGGGTTGTCCGGATTGAGTTCCAGGACCGGGGCTCCTTTCGAAAAATCGATCTTGGACAGATCAACCCAGATCACGGCGGGCATGGTGGCCAACTGAAAGAAATAACGGCTGTGGGCTGTGTCCGTGATGGTGCGGTACTCGGTACTGTAGGCATCAAATCCATCCCCCGCGCCCTGGCCCTTGTAAGGCGCCCCGATCGGCACCGAGACGTTGTAAAGTAGCGACATCATCGTCGCAACGGCATCGCTATCCGACTTCGGTTGCTTCAACGCCCTGAGGTAGTAGGTGGCTCTCTGGAACCGGTCGATCGGATTGACGTTGCCAGGGAGCGGCATGTCCCGTGTCGGATTTGCAAAATCAAAATGCTTTTCCTCGAGTAGCCTGAGTTGCTCTGGGAAAGCGGGATCGTTGGTCATGACCCGGTACTTGCGATTATGGTAGATGTGCAGCTTTCCATTTTCGTATTCCATGATCGCCGAGTCACCGCTTGCATCCTCCAGGGCAAGGTGCAGATTTGCCTTATGGCCGTTCGCCTCGACCATGACAATCTGAACATCTTTCATGAGATTGATCGCCTGATCGACACTGGCGGCATTATCCAGGAGGTATTGCGCCCAGTCACCGGCCTGGAGTCCTTTCTTTCTCGGATCGCGTGGCCCGAAATCCGTTGCGGTGAAGAAGAGCATGTGCACCCCCAGGCCGCGTTCGTTCAAACCATCAATGGCGCCCGCGCCGTAAGTGGACACGACGATACTGCCGTATTTTGAGGTCCATATGACTGGGTTGGTCTTGACTACCCTATGCCCCACGAAGACTCCGCCGTTCCGCTCTATGCCTTTCGGAAATGTCATCAGCATGGGCTCTGTGCTTGCAGGCCAATCCATAGTGCGGCCGGTATAGACACCCAGATCCGTCGCCCACAGTATCCGGGTACAGGCTTGGGATGCCGGGGCGAGGACAGCGAAAAACAAAACGGCAACTGCCGCAATCAGCATTCCACGCTTAAGTGCTCGAATAAACATTGCAATACTCCCAATGAGGTCGAAATGTGGCCTATAATTTAACTTTAAGATAAGACCGAGCGCAAAGTGTAAACTCCATCCCGAAGATTCGCCTCACACAAATTGGGCGCGAATCGGTCGATTGCGCATACTTCCGATATGGCTCCACAACGTGGGTATTATGAAGATTACCTGATTAGCCCGCTGCGTCAAACCCCCGCACCATGCCAGAATCCGTGACCGCGATCCCGCCCGCTCCGGTGCCTGCGCGATGACAACAACTCAACCACCTCAATTGAAAAGCGACCTCCATTTCCGCCTCACTACCAGTATAGAAGCTCCACACTGGTCGAATGACGGGTTCAGATGGCTTTCGAGAGGTGATTATCCACAGTTTGCCAATCTGGAACGCACGGCCCCTGTATCGCCGACTTTGTGGACTGACGATTTTCGAGCAACGGCCAGCGCTTTTGCCGCCATAACAGATGAGGCTTTGAGACCATAATCGGTGGCGGAATTCGACAATAATACGCGCGGGGGCAAGCTCCAGCGAGAACCCAGGAAAATCAAATCCTTGGGCCCCCGCTTTCGGGGGGATGACGGATAAGTCAGATTCCCTATTCCTTCCCGCGACTATCAACTACACCGGCGGAATCCGCTTTATTATCAATCAAGAGCTTTTTCCCAGGTCTCGGTGCCACCAATGATCACCCGGAACATCGGATGCGGCTTTGGATTCACTGTAGCTTTGAGTTGGAGGTAGGCGCGCCGGTCCCGCACCCATAGTTTCTTCCTCAGGTGGCGCAGCTCGTATTGCAACTGGCCTTTGGTTACGGTCAAGCGTTGCCGCCCCTTTCTTTTGCCTAGCTTTGTAGCGTCAAAAGCGTAATTTCTGCGTTGCGCCTCTTCAAGTATTCCCCACAGATACGTCGTCAGGCTGCCGGCCGGATCGCGGCACTGCTTGAATCGCCACAATTGCGGATGGTTTCGGTAACCCCAGGTCTTCCCTTGCAGTACCGCCTGCGCCAACAAGGCTTCCCGCCACACTGCAACCAGGCCCTTGGCGTCAAGATATTTTGGATGCAGAGACCAGAGTCTCACTCAAGCTTGCCCTTGCAAATTCAGCAAGACCTTGCGCAGTCTGGGGTCACTAGTCTTCGGGCTCAACCACATGCTGAAGAATGCTGGACCGAAGCTGGGATCTTTGATATCACCGGTTAATTTCCCATTCAGGTAGAAGCGCGTCTCACCCGCCGGCAAGTACAAGCCAACCAAGGTGTCACCCTTGTGCACTTCCGGAAAAGCCTTGACCATATCCTGATTCCAGCGCCTCAAATCATCCTCATCCGTGTACCCAAGCCGCCTGAGTTGTTTCACGCCTTCATCAGCGATGCTCTTGCCGCTGAAACTGCGTGCATACGTTACCGCCAGTGCATAGGGCGCATCCGGATTCCAGTCCATGCCGGTCACATATAACGCCGCATCATAAATATGCACATGAAAAAACAGGAAAGGGTAATTGAGCGGTCCGTGACCCAGCAGGTGCAATTGTGGCGCGGCAGCGATGACCGGAGGCGGTAAGTTGGGAATATCCGCGGCACGCGCCGCAGCCAGGTATCCTGCCAGACATGCCAAAACCAGCACCACGGCCTGACGGGTTTTAAGCCGAGACCGCATCAGGATTGGCATGACCGCGTCAGATTGGATGCCCGCAGAATGTCACGCATTGTGTGGATGTTTACCGCGCTCCATATTCAAAATCTTGTATCCGTTGAAGTGATGAAATCGTTAGAGCGTATCTCAAAACGTCGCGAGCGCAGGCAGAACGGTACGCCGCATGCGGCGTACCGTGGTGGCGAGAAAGCGGAGTGTACACGCCAGTATGTGAGCGATGTACAGGGACGTACAAGTGCCGCGGGAGGCAGGATGCCGAAAGCGGCCATTTCGAGCCGGCACGCAACAACGTTATGCCCAGCGTAGCAGTTTTGAGATAGGTTCTAGTGAAAATGTTGATGACTGTGCCCAGTTCCACTGTGGTGCGTATGTTCGTGAACATGCAGAGCCACTTTGTTGCCGTAGCGCTCTTCGATGTGGCCGAATTTCCAAACCGCGACTGAAAGCCCCCAGGCTAGAATGAACATGCCCACGATGACATAGCCAAGGCTGCCGAAATCGAAATGCCCAACATAGTCGAATACCGGGCCCTTGAGATCGAGCATGGAAACCAGCACCTGCAACAGCTCAATGGTGCCTATTACCAGCGCCACCCCGATCGAAAGGCCGGTGGTGGTGATGTTGTAGAAAATCTTGCGCAAGGGATTGATAAATGCCCAGTTGTAGGCCTTGCACATCAGCACCCCGTCGGTGGTGTCCATCATGGACATGCCGGCCGCAAACAGGATCGGCAGACAAAGTACCGCGGGGACCGGCAGATTGCCCGCCGAGGCGCCCGCGGTCATGGCGAGCAAACCCACTTCCGAAGCCGTGTCGAAGCCCAGACCGAACAGGAAGCCGATCGGATACATCTGCCAGCTGTGATTGATGAATTTCTGCAGGCGTCCGCCGAATAGGCGGTTGATGAAGCCGCGCTTGGCCAGCATTTCCTCCAGATGCGCATGGCTGTGCTTGCCGGTCTTAGCCTGTCCCCATACCTTCAGGATATCGAGCAGCACCAGCAGGTTGATGATGCCGATCATCCACAGAAAAGTGCCGGATACGCCCGCGCCGATGATCCCGCCCAAATTCTGCATCGCGGGCAGGCTATGCTTAATGGCGGCGGCGGCGAAGGTGATGCCCACGGCGAGCCCGAGGACGATCGTGGAGTGTCCGAGCGAGAAGAAGAAGCCGATGCCCAGCGGTTTCTTGCCCTTCTGCAGCATGTAGCGGACGGTATCGTCAATCGCTGCGATGTGATCGGCATCGAAGGCGTGCCGCAGACCGAACATGTAGGCGACGAAGCCCAGACCGATCAAGGCCGGATAGTGCGCCGAGTAGTAAAGGAAAAGTCCCCAACCGACAATGTGCAAGGTTGCGACAAATCCATACAGGCCGCCCAAACTCCCCCATTCGCGAGCCGTAAAATTTAGCCGGCGCCGCTCGATTGTGCTGGCGTCAGGTATGAAGATATATTTCGTTGTCATCTTCGATCTCCTTTGACCGGGGCTGTTCCGACACAAGCACTCAGGAAAATTCGCGTCCGGCGGTCGTGGCCGTCAAACGGCCGTGCTGGACACCCTTGACGCTGATCAGGCTATCGGCGACAGCGCGGATATCACGGCCGCGCCCCTTCACCGCCAGGATTTCGAGGCAGTTGTCGTGATCGATATGCACGTGCAGCGTGGACAGGATGAGCTTGTGATACTGGTGCTGGATGTCGTTCAGCTTTTCGGTCAGCGCGCGGACGTGGTGGTCGTAAACCAGCGTGATCGTGCCGATGGTCTCTTCCTTTTCATCCCAGGCCTCCTGCACCAAATGGTTGCGGATGAGATCGCGCACCGCCTCGGAGCGGGTCTCGTAGCGGCGATCGCGCAGCGCCTGGTCAAATTGCACGAGCAGCTTCTCGTCGAGCGATACGGCAAAACGAACGGTCTGGCTCATGCGATGATTGGACCCTGTATGACGGGAATTCACAGAGGTAATACTTTGAGTACGTGTCAGACCCGACTCTGGATGCAAGCCGCGCAAATCCACCTCGAAAGCCACAGAATTGCGATATGCGGGGCGGCATAAGCGCTTTCATATCAAAGGCTTGGCGTCACGAGCTGTGTCAAGGCTCGCTTCAAAACAGACCGATTGGATTCCGCGACCGGCAGCTCCCTTAAACGGAAGGATGCCGACACTGCCGCATCACGCCGGCTAGAACGTAGTTTTCAGTGTCAGCCGAAATTCACGCGGCTCGCCGGGATGCACGGTGATACCTGCCGGCACGACGGGGCTGGTTGGCGACACCCGGTAGTCCTGCTCGTATGCGATGTCGTAGTAATTGCGATCAAACAGATTCAACACGTCCAGCGATAGCGACACACTTGAGGTAATTTGCCGCTGCACACGCAGATTGACCACCGTGGCGCTGGGTGCTAGCAGGCTACCGTCTTGTGAGAGGGGATAGGGGCCGATGTAACGCAGCTTCGCGTCGGCCGACCAGCCGGCAAGGTCATGCACCGTGAGTCCAAGTGAGGCCACTTTCGATACCGCATTGGGTATGAAATCACCTGTCTGGCCGTTCTCATTTTCATTGGTATAGCGTGCGTGCGTCCAGGCAAGGTTGGCGTCAAACAGCAACCAATCGTTCAACACCAGGTGATTGCCCCATTCCACACCATAACGCGTGCTTGCGCCGTTGGGAGTCGTGCTGCCGATATCCGAATCCGCGTTGTAGATCAGCTCGGACTCGCTATTCATACGCCAAAGCGCCAGTGAACTCTGCAGTCCCGGAATGATGCCGGTTCTCACACCGATTTCCTGACCAAAGATGCCCACCAGCGGGGGCACCGGCGCTGCCGGGTCGCCGGTGGTTGGATCAATCTTGTAAATCACACCACGCGCATCGTTGCTGTGAAAACCAGCTCCAGCATTGACAAAGAACTCGGTTTTATCCCAGGGACCAAAAATCAGGGACAGCTTGGGAGACGTTCTACTCGCCGATGCAATGCCGCTGTTTTGCGCAAGCGATAATGCGGTCAGATCCATCCAGACATTGTCTTCGCGCGCGCCTGCCAGCGTGTGAAACCAGTCGTTCCACTGCGTGCTGTTTTGGACATATATTCCAGCTTCGGTCTCGCCGACCAGATTGTCGTTGACGGTGGCAAACGGCACACGGGCTTCGGTATCAAACAGGCCAACGTGGACATAGTCGTGCCGCACATGCAGACCCACTTCGGTCGTCGAGTCATGCCCGAACAAGCTGCCCAGCCATCCTTGGGCGATCTGCGTGCCCACGATGTTGCGGGATTCTTTCTGCTCGAATTGATCGCCGGTACTCGGGCGCAACTCAAAAAAGGTGAAATTCGAAAAAAGTTGCAGACGATAGTGCTCAAGGTAGGCCATAATTTTGGTATAGCCACCGGCATAATACGAATGCCATTCACCGGAAAGAATATCCCTGCCAGTGTCGCCCCCATCCGTGGGATCGAGCGCACAAAAGCGACAGAGCTGGCCCGATTCAATTAATTCAAGCGGCACCTGATCGGTGGAATTCCAATGTGCTTGATAACCGATGCCATCCACTGACCAGCCCTGTGTGGCATCACCATCACTCAGACGCAGCAGGCCATTGAATTTGCGCATCTTTTCAGGCGATTTCCAGGGGCCATTCTCTTCAAGGCCCTCGACTGCCGCGAGCAAGGTTGGACCGTTATTGGACGAGGACAGGGGAACGGAACCCGCAAGCAAGAGGCGGCGGTAATCGTAGCTACCTACCGTTAATTGCGCGAATGGACTACTCAGGTTGTTCCGATAGAGAATATCGGCGGAACCGGCCGCGGAAAAATCGCCATTCTCGGCGTAATACGTACCCTTGCGATAATTGATCTGCTGCACCAGTTCCGGTATCAGGAAATTCAGGTCAGTATAGCCTTGGCCATGTGCGTTGGTGGGCATGTTGACCGGTACACCATCAACGCTGGTGGCAAAGTCGGTACCGTGATCGAGGTTGTAGCCGCGCAAAAAATACTGGTTGGCTTTGCCATCTCCTGAATGCTGGGTCACCACCATGCCGGGAATGGTTTCCAGCACCTCGCCGGGACGCAGCAATGGAATATCGCGCAATAGCGTGCCCAGCACGATACCTTGCGACGCCGCACTCGAAGTTCCCACCGCATTGTTATAGTGTGCAACAACCTTGATTGCACCCAACTGCACTACGTCAGGTTTATGACTGGACGCATGTACGATACGGCTGTCTGAGCTTGCAGACTTATCATTCACGTGCGGATCGGCCGGCTTGGTTGTGGATACTAGCGCAGCGGCTTGCCTTGAAAGCGCAGTGTTCTGGGGCCGTCCCTGCTGATAAAACGCCAGAAACAGCAAGATACCGACGACACATAGCTGCAGTGGCCAGCGCGGTTTCCAAGCAATGACGGGCTTGAGTTGCTTTGGCATAAGAACTCTCCTGATTTTGGTTTGACGGGCATCTACAGGCACGATTTTCAGAACAACACACAGCAGTATTACGATTCTGTCCAATCTTCATACTTGGGGTATATACGCGCACACCCCGGTTTGGATGCAGTGTGCTGTTGGGGAGGCCCAAACGCTCAATCCTCCGGTGCTTGCCTCCGAAATAATGGCTAGCGCGTATAATTTTGAACAAGCCGCACCAGGCAGGAGAGTCTGGTTTTAATCGGGCTGTGGTAAACGGAGGAATATCTGCGATGACTCAAATCGGACAGCTTCGGGTGAAGTTTTCGGCCAGAGCCGGACCGTGGCTCGCGCTTTTCATTTTCTTCATCGTCGTGGGCGCAGGCTGCCCGCGGGCTATCGCGGCGACGATCTCAGAACCGCCGCCGCCCTACAGTCCGCCGTATTTGCCCACCGAGGATTCGCAGGTGCTGCAACGGTTCTTGCCCAAGGAAAGCAATCCCGAGGTGCGCAAAATGCACGCCTTGCAGGCCAAGCTCGCCGCCCACCCGCACGATCTCAAGACCGCGCTCGCGCTCTCTCAAAGTTACGTAACGTATGGGCGCGGACTCGGCGACGCACACTATGCCGGCTACGCGGAATCGGCCATTGCACCCTGGATGCGGGACAACCCGCCACCGCCCAGTATTCTGGTCATGCACGCCACGATTCTGCAGTATCTGCATAAATTCAGTGCCGCCCAGGTAGAGCTGAAAAAAGCTCTGGCCCGCGACCCGAATATGGCCAACGGCTGGCTGACCCTCGCCTTCACAGGGTTGGTTCAGGGCCAATACGGCGTGGCCAATCACGCTTGCGTGCAACTTACCTCGAGCGGCGGCCCTTTCCTCGGATTGATATGCACGGCGACGCTACGCACGTACGTCGGTCACGCCGAGCAGGGCTATGCGATTCTCAAGACGGATCAGGGCGGCGGTCCTGAAGTGCCCGCTGCGATCAAGGCCTGGATTCAGGGGCTGCTGGCATTCTCCGCCCAACGCCTGAACAAACCCAAGGAAGTCGAACTGCACTACAAGAAGGCGCTCTCCTACCTGCCCGACGACAATTTCCTGCTGGTGAACTATGCGGACTTTCTGCTCGACCAACACCGCCCCAACGCGGTGATCAAACTGCTAAACGGTCACACCACATCGGATACGGCGTTTCTGCGTCTCGCGCTTGCCGAACAGGCGATTCACAGCCCGGCCCTCGCCCGCTACACCTGGATCATGGCGGCCCGCTTCGCGGCACTCCAGATGCGCGGCGATCATATTTATGGCCGCGAACAGGCGCGCTTCGAGCTGTATATGGAGCACGATCCCGAATACGCCCTGAAGCTGGCCGTACGCAACTGGACCGTGCAGCGCGCACCCAAGGACATCCGCGTCTATCTCGAAGCGGCGCTCGCCGCGCACAAGCCCGCAGCGGCAAAGCCGGTATTGGCCTTCCTCGCCAAAAGCAAACTCCAGGGTGCCATCATCAACCGGCTCGCAAATGAAACCCGAGCCGAACTGTACAAACAGGAGGTAGCGCAAAAATGAATCCCCGCATACGCTCGAACGCACTATTTCTTGCTGCCGCAATCGGCATCCTTTGCGCCCCGGCCACCTTCGCGCACACGGTCAGCAACTCCTACCTGACGTTCCAGTCCGATCCCGGAACGACGAACCGGTTTCACGGCCAGTGGGATATCTCGCTCCGTGACCTGAACTTCGTGCTCCACCTCGACAACAACGGCGACGGTCAAATCACTTGGGGAGAACTGAAGGGGCACCAGCAACAAATAAACGACTATGCCTACAAACGCCTGCGGATCACGGGAGACGGCCATGTTTGCACCATCAGGCCTCAGAAACAGTGGGTGGATACGCATGCGGACGGCGCCTACGCGGTACTTTTTTTCAATGTTGACTGCCCCGGGAATCCGCAGATACTGGGACTCGATGACCGGCTTCTCTTCCGCATCGATCCGACTCACCGGGGCATTCTGGTATTCCGTGATGGCGCCGATACATCGACCGCGCTGCTTTCGCCCTCCAAGCATAAAATCGCCATAAAGTTGTCCGTAGCCGGTGGTTGAAATGTGGCTCGGGAAACTCAAAACTCCATCCTCTCTACTGCGCCTATGGATCGGCATGCCGTTGCTGATCCTGCTTGCTGCCGCGATGGGGGTGAACTCGCCGGCGCGTGCCGACACGGTGGCGAGTCTGCTCGGCAACTTCACCATTAACCAGTTCGCCCGGATACAGGTAGAGAAAAGTCAGGTCAAAGTACATTTCGTCGTCGTGCTGGGCCAGCTCCCTGCG
>JBOIAY010000025.1:0-10184 GCA_050739255.1 Gammaproteobacteria bacterium | reverse complement strand
GTGAATCATTCACCACGCTCGCGGTCGTGAAGCCGTCCTCCAATGCAGCAGAATAATAGAACGGCTTGAACGATGAGCCGGGCTGACGGTGCGCCTGCACCGCACGATTGAATTTGCTCTGGTTGAAATCAAAACCTCCTACCAGCGCTGCGATGGCGCCGTCGAAAGGATCAATGCACACCAGCGCCCCCTGGACGGTCGGTACCTGCGACAGGGACCAGCTTCCGTCCTTGCTGTGATCCAGATACACGATGTCACCGCGCTTGAGGATATCCGTTGCGGTCTTCGGAGTAGCGCCAGTGGCGTTGGGACTGATATAACGCCGTGCCCACTTGAGACCGTTCCAGTTGACCGTGACCAGGCCAGCACCATCGGCATAAAACCGCACACTCTGGTTCTCGACCTTCACCGCCAGAGCCGGATACAGACCCGCCACATGGTCGCGGCCCGCCATCTGTTGCGTCCAATACGACTGACCGCTACCAGCGGGTATGTCCACATGTGCCACCGGACCCCGCCAGCCGTGGCGTTGGTCGTAATCCAGCAATCCAATCCGCACGGCATTTACTGCCAAAGGCTGCAGGCGGCTGTCCAGCGTCGTGACCACGGAATAGCCGGCGGTATACGCATCATCGCCATATTTGCTCACCATATAGTCCCGCACCATCTCAGCAAAGTATGGGGCGTTCACAGCCGCAGCGGGTTCGTGATAAGAGGCCGTCATGGGCGAGGCCATGGCCTGTTTGTACTGATCCTGGGTGATGTAGCCGTCCGCCTGCATGCGGCCGAGCACGTAGCCGCGCCGCGTCAAGGCCCGTTGCGGATTGATTAGCGGATTATCGGTGGAAGGGGCCTTTGGCAGTCCCGCGATCATGGCGAGCTGGGGCAGAGTTAGGTGGTTCACGTCGGTGCCGTAATACACTTCCGCTGCCGCTCCCACGCCATAGGCGCGGTTGCCGAGGTAAATCTTGTTGAGATACAGATCCAGAATGTCCTGTTTGCTCAGTTCCCGCTCGATTTTGAGAGCCAAAAACACCTCCTTGAGCTTGCGGGTATAGGTTTTCTCGCGGGTCAGGAAGAAATTGCGCGCCACCTGCATGGTGATGGTGCCGCCACCCTCGGTCTTTTGGCCGGTAAGCGCCAGATGGATGGCGGCCCGCAACAGGCCCCGGATGCTCACGCCTGGGTGATCCCAATAATGCTCGTCTTCCGCGGCTATAAACGCATCTATCACCGGCTTGGGAATCTGGTCATAGACCAGGGGGATGCGGCGTTTCTCGCCGAAGGAGGCCAGCAGCTGGCCGTCCCGGGTATAGACCCGAAGCGGCACCTGCAAATGGATATCCTTGAGGACCGCCACCGAGGGCAGGCTCGGGGCCACCACCAGATAGGCCACCACAATGGTCAAGACCCCCAACCCAAAGAGGCCAGCCAGGATTCCAATCACAACATATAGTGTTTTGAGCGAACGACGCATGACTTATCTGTCTAAGTGGCTTGCCCGAGGGGCCGAAAATTGCCTGTGTTGCATGACAGTAAAAACTATATTTGATTTAATCGCTTGTTGATATATATTGAAGCTGTAGGTTAAGACATGGGGCCGGCCCCCGGCCGGAAACCAAAGGTTAACGAAAGGACGAGAGAACGTGTTAGACGGGCTGTTCAAGCGTGCGTCAAAGCCCCTCGTGGGAATTGATATAAGCACTTCCTCGGTAAAGCTGATCGAGCTTTCCAAAACCGGCAATGCCTACAAGGTGGAAAGCTTCGCGGCCGAAGCCATGCCGTTCAATGCTATCACTGACAAGGTCATCATGGACCTGGATGCGGTGGGTGATGCAGTGCGCAAGGTAGTCAAACGCGCTGGCCCGCACACCAAACGAGCGGCTGTGGCGGTGGGCGGTCAGGTCATGACCAAGACCATTCAGATGCCGGCCTCACTTTCGGACAAGGAACTCGGCGAGCAGATAGAACTGCAGGCCGACCAGTATATTTCTCAACCGCTCGACGAAGTGTCTTTTGACTACGAGATTCTCGGTGTCTCAAAAGCGGATCCTGATTTGATGGAAGTACTGCTGGTGGCCGCGCGCAGGGAGAATATCGAGAAACTCCAGGCGGTACTCGAGATTGCCGGCATGAGTGCGGCGGTAATAGATGTCGAAGTATACGCGGTGGAAAATGCCTGCAAACTGATATCCCACCAAATGATGGATGAGGGTATGGCCCGCACCATTGGCTTGGTGGATTTCGGCGCCGCCACCACTACGTTTACCGTGCTGCATGACCGCCGCATTATCTACAGCTACAACACCGATTTTGGCGGCAAGCAACTAACTGAAGAAATCATGCGCCATTATGGACTGACGTATGAGGAAGCCGGCAAAGCCAAGAAAGAAGGCGGCCTGCCCAACAATTACAGAATCGAGATACTGGATCCCTTCGTGGACGACATGGCGCAGGCCGTGAACCGCTCGATGCAGTTTTACCAGTCCTCCACCAGCGAGCATCAGCATCTCGATCAGATTCTGATCTGCGGTGGCTGCGCGGCTATTCCCGGCGCCGCTGAACGCATCGCCGCAAAATTGAACACGCCCACCATCGTCAGCAACCCCTTCGGCAGAATGAAGCTGTCGTCGCGGGCAAAGTCCCAGTCTGTCGAGAACGAAGCGGCGGCGCTTCTGGTTGCCTGTGGTCTGGCCCTGCGGAGCTTCGACAAATATGCCAACTATTAACCTCCTTCCCTGGCGCGAGGAACGCCGCAAGGCGCGGCAGCAAACCTTTAATCTGCGGCTGGTGCTGGCGGCGATTATCGGCATCGTGGTGCTGCTCCTGGGGTGGTGGGGCTTGAGCGGTGCCATTTCCAATCAGCAGGCGCGCAATGCCTATCTCACGGATCAGATCAAGCTGATGGACAAACAGATTGCGGAAATCAAGGATCTGCAGCAAACCAAGGCGCGTCTGCTGGCGCGCATGCAAATCATCGAGCAGTTGCAGCAGAGCCGACCAACTGAAGTACATTTATTTGATCAATTAGTGAAAACCGTACCGCCGGGGGTGTACCTCACCCAGGTGGCCCAGAAAGGCAGCCAGGTGGAAATCCATGGCGTGGCGGAGTCCAGCGCCCGTGTTTCCACCTACATGCGCAACATTGACGCATCGCCCTGGATGAGCGATCCAAACCTGCAAGTGGTGCAGAAAGATCCGAAAATTGATTTCGGAGTGCGCGCCCAGCAGTTCAATGTTACCGCCAAGGTTGTGGACAAGGCGGAAGCGGCACAGAACAAACAATCCGGGGGTGACCAGTCATGAAACTGGCAGATCTCAGAAACATTGATCTGAATGAGCTGCGCAACCTGGATTTCAGGAATCCCGGGAGCTGGCCGCCAATTGTGCGGGGTATCACCTACATCTTGATTTTCATCGTCGTGATAGCCATCGGCTACTACTTTTTGCTAAGCGGCGACAAGCAGCAACTGGATCAGGCGCAACAGCAGGAAGTCACGCTCAAGCAGCAATTCGAGCAGAAAGCCGGGGAAGCCGCCAATCTGGATGTCTATAAAGAGCAGCTTGAACAGATGAAGCGCTCATTCGGCACCATGCTGCGGCAATTGCCCGGCAAGACCGAGATCCCGAATCTGCTGCAGGATATCTCCCAGACCGCGCAAATTGACGGCCTCAAGCAGGACTTGTTCAAGCCGGAAAACGAGGTCAAAAAGGATTTTTACGCGGAAAAGCCGATCCAGATCCAGCTTGAAGGCACCTACCACCAGTTTGGCAAGTTCGTGAGTGATATCGCAGCATTGCCGCGCATCGTGACAGTACATGACATCAGCATCAAACCTCAGGGTAACAGCGCCGGCGGTGCGCCCCTGGTCATGACGCTCACGGCCAAAACCTATCGTTACCTCGAGGACAACGAACAGACCGCGGCGAAACCCGTCAAGAGACATAAGCCATGATCGGTATTACCTCCTGTTCGCGTCGCTACACTCGCTTGACCGCGTTGCTTGCAGTCATGTGTGCCGTACTCACGTTAGCGGGTTGCGGAAATCGCATGCAGGATTTGCAACAGTACGTTGCCCAGGTCAAGGCGCGCCGCGGCGGCCATATCGCGCCGCTGCCGCAGATCAAACCGTTTGAAAGCTATACCTTTGACGACATGAACCTGCGATCGCCCGTCATCCCGCAATTGCAGAGTTATGCAAATTCAGGAGCCGGCGGCAGTACCAAAGGCCTGCATCCGGACTTCAACCGTCCACATGAATACCTGGAACAGTTCCCGTTGGACAGCCTGAAAATGATGGGCACGATGACTCTCAAAGACAGCATATATGCTTTGATACGGGACGGCGACGGCGTCGTGCATAGAGTCGGAGTAGGCCAGTACATGGGACAGAATTTTGGCAAAATTATCAAGATAAGCCAGGCGGGCCTGGTTTTGCGGGAAATTGTTCCGGATGGGCAAGGTGGCTGGGTGGAACGGGATACCACCGTCCAGTTGGGCGGTTGATTGGGAAATGAGGCAAGTAACATGAACACCATATTTATATTTTTCCAGAGCGCAGCGCGCCGATCAGTGCTGGTATCGAGCCTGTTGCTGCTGGGTCTTCTGGCAACACCGACCGCGTTTGCAGCGAATGGCGCGGAAGGCAATAACCAGTTGCAGGCCGTCACGGCCACCAAACTGCCCGGAGACCGGGTGCAGTTGCAGCTCAAATTGAGCGGTCCGGCGCCAAAACCCCTGAGCTTCACGGTGGGACAACCGGCCCGCATTGCCCTGGACCTCGATGATACCCGCCTGGCTCTCAAGAATCGCGAGACTGATATCAACGTGGGCGACGTGAACAGCGTGGTGACGGCGGAAGCCGGCAACCGCACACGCGTGGTGATAAACCTTACCTCCCTGGTTCCTTACAACGTAAGTGCCCAAGGTGATACGGTGTACGTATTGCTGGGCGGCAATCCAAGCGATACGGCGGTAGCGCAGATTGATCCCGCCAGCCTTAATCCAAGCACCACCGCGCTGGCAGCGACTACGCCGGCCGCGTCCAATACCGCTGCGGTTGCAACGGGCCAGAGCATCACGAACGTGAATTTTCGCCGTGGCAGCAACGGCATGGGCCGGGTGATCGTGGACCTGAGTACTCCGACCATCGTCGGCAACGTGCATGTGGCTGGTAACGATGTGATCGTGGATTTCGCCAACACCCAGCTTCCGAAGAATCTGGTGCGGCGCATGGACGTGTCGGATTTCGCCACGCCAGTGCAATACATTGATGCCGAGAACACGTCCACTGGGGCCCGGCTGGTAATTCATCCCACGGGGCAATACGAAAAGCTCGCGTTTCAAAGCGACAATCTGTTCGCCATGGAATTCACACCGATTTCGGCGCAGGCCGAACAGGTGGCCCAGCAGAAGCAGTATTCGGGCCAGAAGATCAGCCTGAATTTCCAGAATATTGATATTCGTGCGGTGTTGCAGATCCTTGCGGATGCCAGCGGCAAGAACATCGTGGTGTCGGACAGCGTCCACGGCAACATCACCCTGCGGCTGCAGGATGTTCCCTGGGATCAGGCGCTCGATATCATCATGAAGACCAAGGGTCTGGCGTCACGCACGTATGGCAACACCCTGATCATCGGCACCGCCCAAGACATCGCCGCGCAGGAACAGGCCGAATTTGCGGCTCAGCAAAGCTTGGTGCAGAGCGCGCCGCTGCAGTCCGCCTTCATACAGGTGAACTATGCCAAGGCCAGCGACATCGCCGCGCTCATCACGGGCCAGGGTAAAGCCTCCCTGTTGTCCGCGCGCGGCAGTATCAGCGTGGATTCCCGCACCAACACCTTGCTGGTGCAGGATACGGCCGACAACATCACCAACATCCGTCAGATGGTGGCGAAGCTGGACATCCCCGTGAAACAGGTGCTGATCGAATCACGCATCGTCGTCGCAAACAATGATTTCAACAGTCAACTGGGTGTGCAGTTCGGCGCCAACGGCATCCGCACGACCAGTGGCGGCCTCATGACCGTGGGTGGTGACCTGACTGGCGCGAATACCCAGCAGAATGCCTTTAACGTCGTAGCCAACCCTGTCACCGGCACCCCGTTACTGAGCCTGCCGGCGCTCAATGACCAGCTCAACGTGAACGTGCCCACAGCCAATCCCTTTGGCCAGATCGCCTTCTCCGTCCTGCGGGCGAATTCGCTCATTGATCTGGAATTGTCCGCCTTGGCGGCATCCGGCAAGGGCGAAGTGGTCTCCAGCCCGCGTGTCATTACCGCCAACGCCAAGGAAGCCACCATTGTGCAAGGCGTGGAAATCCCCTACACCCAGTCGGCCTCCAGCGGCGCCACCACGGTGCAGTTCAAAAACGCGGTGTTGAGCCTGGACGTGACTCCACAGATCACGCCGGACAATCGCATCATCATGGATCTGGAAGTGCATGACGACACCGTGGGCCAGTTCGTGCCCACCAGCAACGGCGGCAGCGTGCCCAGCATTAATACCCGCAACGTAAAAACCCAGGTGCTGGTGGACGACGGTGATACGGTGGTGCTGGGCGGTATCTATGAAACCAACCAAACTTCCACCGTCAACAGTGTGCCGATACTAGGCTCCATCCCGCTCATCGGCTGGTTGTTCCGTAATACCAGTGTTACCAACAACAAGGATGAACTGCTGATTTTCGTGACTCCCAAAATCATGACCCAGAACGCCATGCTGGCTGAATAACAAACGGCACGGAACAAGTTCATACACGAGCGACGGCATACCATGTGATGGATCCACTGCCAGGCCGGATTTTCCTGATCGGCCCCATGGGGGCCGGAAAAACGGCCATTGGACGTGAACTCGCACGCCTATTGGCGCGCGAATTTCTGGATACGGATCAGGAAATCGAGCGTCGCACCGGCGCCGATATCCCGCTGATATTCGACAAGGAAGGTGAAGCGGGCTTCCGCCGTCGCGAACAGCAGGTCATCGAGGAACTCACCCAGCGGCCGGACATCGTGCTCGCCACCGGCGGCGGCGCGGTGCTGGATGCCGCGAATCGCGGCTGTCTGCACGACCGTGGCTTCGTGATTTACCTTAAGGCTTCCGTCAACGCTCAATCAAATCGTACCGGGCGCAACACCCATCGTCCGCTGCTGAGTTCCCCGGATCGCGAAGCCCGGTTGCGGGAATTGCATCAGGTCCGCGAACCCCTGTATGAAAGCATCGCGCAACTCACGATTACCACCGATACTGGCAGGGTGCGGCCACTGGCGCGGCAAATTCTGGGCGAGCTTGGGAAAACCGCCGTCACACTAAAGAATCTCTGCTGAACCAGGCAGAACCCACAATGACCACGTTAACCGTTCAACTGGGCATCCGCAGTTACCCCGTCCATATCAGCGCGGGCCTGCTGACACATCCGGAGTTGTTCCCCGGGCCATTGTGGAAAAATGGCGTGTGCATCGTCACGGATGACCGCGTGGCGCCGCTGTATCTGGAAAAACTTGCCGGCACCTTGGCGGCGTTCGCCCCGCGCCATCTCATCATGCCCCATGGCGAAGAACACAAGAGCTGGCCCAGCCTGGATCTCATATTCAGTTTCCTGCTCAAGCAGCATTTTGGCCGAGATGCCGTACTGATCGCCTTGGGTGGCGGCGTGGTGGGCGATCTCACCGGCTTTGCGGCCGCCTGCTACCAGCGCGGCATCCGTTACGTTCAGGTGCCGACAACCCTGCTGGCGCAGGTGGATTCGTCCGTGGGTGGCAAGACCGGCATCAACCACCACTACGGCAAGAACATGATCGGCGCCTTACACCAACCCCTCGCCGTCATTGCCGATACCGAGACGCTCAAAACACTCCCCGCTCGCGAGTTCAGCGCGGGTCTCGCGGAAGTCATCAAATGCAGCCTGATCTGCGACGAGGATTTCTTTTTATGGCTGGAAACCCACATCCAGGAACTGCTGGACCTCGATACTGAAGCTTGCCTGCATGCCATCGTCCGCGCCTGTGAAATCAAGGCGGAGATCGTGGCTGAAGACGAACATGAACACGGTCGGCGCGCGTTGCTGAATTTGGGTCATACGTTCGGTCATGCCATCGAAAACGCCTTGGGCTATGGCGAATGGTTGCATGGCGAAGCCGTGGCAGCCGGCATCGCCATGGCGGCAAACCTGGCGGTGCGTATGGAGTGGCTCAAGGCCGCCGAGTATCGCCGCATCTGCCGGCTGCTGGAACGCGCTGGGTTACCCAGCAAACCACCCGCTGCCCTCACGCCGATACAGATCCTCAGAGCCATGCGGCGCGACAAGAAGGTACGCAAAGGCCGGCCGCGGCTGATATTGCCAAGAGGCATCGGCGAAGCGGTGATCAGCGACGACTTCGATCTGCAGTTGCTGGGCAACACGCTGGCCGGCAAGCCCATTTAGCGTGACCGACCCGGCCACTCTCGCGCCGTACGCCGCTCGCGACGCCAGTTCCCGTGGCCGGTGTTATCCCGAACTACCACCGGCGTATCGCAGTGAATACCAGCGTGACCGCGACCGCATTATCCATGCGACCGCTTTCCGCCGGCTCATGTACAAGACCCAGGTGTTTGTGTATGACGAAGGTGATCTGTACCGCACGCGCCTGACACATTCTTTGGAAGTGGCGCAAGTCGCGCGCAGCGTGGCGGTGGCGCTCAAGCTCAACGAACCATTGACGGAAGCCATCGCCCTCGCCCACGATCTCGGCCACACGCCCTTCGGTCATGCGGGGCAAGACACCTTGAACGAAGTCATGCGCGACTACGGCGGCTTCGAACATAACCTCCAGTCCCTGCGGGTGGTGGACCGGCTGGAGGAAAAATACGCCGACTTTCCCGGACTCAATCTCACCTTTGAGACCCGCGAAGGCATTCTCAAGCACTGTTCCCTCAACAACGCCCGTCAACTCGGCGAACTCGGCCAGCGCTTCATCGAGCGGCGCCAGCCCGGTCTCGAAGCGCAGATCGCCAACATCGCCGACGAGATCGCTTACAACAACCACGACGTGGATGACGGCCTGCGTGCCGGGCTCATCAGCGTGGAACAACTCATGGAAATCGAGCTATTCCGTGGCCATTACACCACGATGGATCGGCGTTATCCGAACCTGCCATCGCGCCGGCTGATCCACGAGACGGTGCGCCACATGATCAGTCAACTCATCACCGATCTCATCGAGCGCAGCCGTGCAAATATCGTCGCGGTGGCGCCGGACAGCATCGAAGTGGTACGGGCACTTCCCGCGCCGCTGATTGTATTCAGCAAAGCAATTGGTGCACAAAATCAGGCCTTGGCCAGATTCCTGCGCGCCGAGTTCTATCATCATCCGCAGATTCGGCGTGCGGCCGAAAAAGCCGCACGTATCGTGCGTGAATTATTCGCTGTTTACTTCAACGATCCGGAGCAGATGCCAGACAGCTTTGTTGCTGCCACACGAACAGCGACAGCCCAAGACCGGGCACGCGGGGTGGCAGATTACATCGCCGGCATGACCGACCGATATGCCTTGCGCGAATACCAGCGCCTCACCGGCGAGCTGGGAACCACCTCTGAAGTGCTGGAAACCCCGTGATAGAATCATCATGCTCTTCATAATGTCAATTCGAGTCAGTATGCTCACCAGCAACACCGTCCCCAGTCACGAGCGCCTGATCTTCGCATTGGATGTGCCCGACGCCGACAGTGCTCGCCAACTGGTGAGACAACTGGGTGATGCAGTGCAGTTCTACAAGATCGGCCTGGAACTGTTCATGGCTGGTGGCTATTTCGAGTTGCTGGACTGGCTGGCACAACACGACAAACACGTGTTCGTTGACCTGAAATTCTTCGATATTCCCGCCACGGTGCAGGCTGCCGTGAGACAACTGGCGCAACGCGGCGCCACGTTCTGCACCATCCATGGCACCCAATCGCTCATGGAAGCGGCCGCGGAAGTGAAAGGCCCACTCAAGGTGCTGGCAGTCACTGCGCTCACCAGCCTGGATCGTGGCGATCTCGACGATCTCGGCTTCCAGTGCGATGTCGAGGAACTGGTGTTGTCGCGCGCTCGCCGGGCACTCGAAGCGGGTTGCGATGGAGTGGTGTCGTCCGGCATGGAAGCCGCGAGATTGCGCGAATTCATCGACCACCGGTTACTGGTGGTGACGCCCGGTATCCGGCCGG
>JBOIAY010000024.1:0-11646 GCA_050739255.1 Gammaproteobacteria bacterium | reverse complement strand
CTGGCTCGTCCAGCAGGAACACCCGCGGGTCCTGGGTCAGGATGGTGGCGATGGCGAGGCGGCGGCGTTCGCCGCCGGAGAGCCGGGTTTGGGCGCGCTGTTCCAGGCCGTCCAGTCCGACGGTTTTAAGTGCGCGCCGCGCGATATTTACATCCGCATGGGATTCCCAACGCCAGAAATCAATGTGCGGATGCCGGCCGATGAGCGCGGTCTCCAGCACCGACGCCGGGAGACTGTCCTCTTGATGCTGCATGAGCAGACCCAGGCGTTGTGCGATATGCCGGCGCGGCAGGGTGCGAAGTAACAAGCCATCCAGAAGAATCTCGCCGTTGTCGGGCGCACGCAGGCCGGCAAGGGTATTGAGCAATGTGGTCTTGCCCACGCCGTTACCACCCAACAAACCGAGGCACATGTCGGGCTGCAGTGTCAGATCGAAATCCTGGCATACACACTTGTCGGCGATTCTTACCGTGAGCCCGCGCGCTTGCAGCAATGTGGTTTCGTTCAAAGCGGTCCCCGTGCGCGATTGAGCAGATACAGGAAAACCGGTACGCCGATGGCAGCAGTGACCACGCCCACGGGCAACTGCTGCGGCGCGACGATGCTGCGGGCCAGTGTATCGGCCAGCATCAACAGACTTCCGCCGAGCAGCACCGCACCTGGCAACAGGCTGCGGTGGTCGCTGCCGGAAATCAATCGCAGCATGTGCGGGATCACCAACCCCACGAAACCGATGGCGCCGGCTTCCGTCACGGCCACCGCGGTGAACAGCGATGCGGCGATATAAATTGCGACGGTAAACGGCCGCACCGCGATGCCGAGTGCTTCGGCGAGCGTTTCACCGCGGGCCAGCACGTTCAAATGCCGCGCAAACGGCATGCAGACGGCGAGGCCGACGATCACCACAATCAACGGCAACCAGCCGTTGCTGCGATAGGACAGATCGCCCATGAGCCAGAACAACATGCTGTGCAGGCTGGCGTCACTGGAAAGTACCAAGAGCAGGCTGATGGCGGCGCCCCAGCCGAACGCCACTACAATGCCGGTGAGCAGCAGGCGTGTGGGTGTCCAGCCGCCGCGGCCGTGGGCCAGAACGAACACGATGAGCATGGAAACGAGCGCGCCCAGAAACGCGCTGCCGCTGACCCAATAACCCGCAAGACCGAATAGCAACGAGAGCAATGCGCCCACGGCCGCGCCACCGGACACACCGAGGATGTACGGATCCGCCAGCGGATTGCGCAACAGCACTTGCATGAGCGCGCCGGCGAGCGCCAGCAGGCCGCCGGTGGCAAACGCGGTGATGGCGCGCGGCAGGCGCAATTCCAGCACCAGCGTACGCGTGAGTGGGTTACCCCCGCCGCTGAGCGCGTGTGCGACGGCGCTCAATGATAGCGGCACACTGCCGACAGCCAACGCCACACAAAACGCGATGATGGTCAGCACCGCAAGGGCGCCGAGCAGAGTCAGCGGATGCAGGCGCTGTTGCATGTCAGGGTGCGATCGCTGCGGGTTCCTGCCGAAGATGCAGGATCGGCCAATGTCGTTCGAGAGCGGTCTGTGCCAGTACCCCGTCGGGATTCACGGCTGCGGGGTGGGTGACACTTTCCAGCAGCGGCAGATCGTTGTGGGAATCGGAATAAAACCAGGTTTCCATGGGCAGAATGTTTTCCTTGTACATCCATTCGCGCAAGTGGATCAGTTTGCCTTCGCGGAAACAGGGGATGCCGGCTACCCGCCCGGTGAAACGTGTGCCATCGTGTTCCGGTTCGGTGGCGAGCAGATGCTGCACGCCAAGTTCAGCAGCGATGGGCTCGGTGATGAACCGATTGGTGGCGGTGATGATCACCAGCGTATGTCCGGCTTCGCGATGCTCCGCCAGCAGCGCGCGTGCGGCGGGCGTGATTCGCGGCAGAATACGTTCCGGCACGAAGCGCTGTAGCCAGGCCTGGAGTTGCTGCGGGGTGTTATCGGCCAGGGGTTTGAGCACAAAGGAGTAAAAATCCAGTGCGTTCAATCGTCCCGCGCGGTAATCGGCGGAAAAGCGCGTCCGTTCCGCCGTAAAACGCGCGCCATTCACTACGCCCTGCTCCGACAAGAACTGGTACCAAAGGTCGTCGCTGTCGCCGTCCAGCAGGGTATGGTCCAGGTCGAAAAGTGCGAGTTTCATCTTGAAAATCCGCGAATGCAGGCAGGCCGGGCAGGTTAATGAAATCCTGCAGCCGGCACAACCAGGCAGGATTGCCACAATGCGCATGTTTGTGGAACACTTCCTCCATGAGCGTGCAGGCATCCGGAATTGCAGGTGGTGAGATTGATGCGGAAGGTTTCCGCGCCAACATTGGCATCATTTTGGCGGACGCCGCCAGCCGGTTGTTCTGGGCACGGCGCGTGGGCCAGTCCGGTTGGCAGTTTCCCCAAGGCGGTATCCAGGAAGGAGAAACGCCCGAGGAGGCGCTGTTCCGCGAGTTGGTCGAGGAAATCGGTCTCGGTCCCGAACACGTGCAGATATTGGGCAGCACCCGCCACTGGCTGAAATACCGGCTTCCACACCGATATCAGCGTCATGATCTGACGCCGCTTTGCATCGGCCAAAAACAGATTTGGTTCATGCTGCGGTTCATCGGCGACGAAAGCGCGGTACATTTCGATGCCAGCGACATGCCTGAATTCGACGACTGGCGCTGGGTGGACTACTGGCATCCCCTGCAGGAAGTGATTTTCTTCAAGCGACGAGTATACAGTTCCGCGCTCTCGGAACTTGCACCGCTGCTATTTCCTGATGGCACACCGGATCCGGTTTTCTGAAGTTTCAATCTTGTACTTCGGCTGCGAGTTTGGTCAGTGCTTCTCCGGTCATCCGATTGATTTTCCACTCATCAACTATTTTCGCGCCCAGGCTTTCGTAAAAGCGGATTGCCGATGTGTTCCAGTCCAGCACCACCCACTCAAAACGGCCACAACCGCGTTGCACTGCGAGCTTCGCAAGCCAAGCGAGCATTTTTCTTCCGAAGCCCTTGCCGCGGAATTCGGGTTTCACGTACAAATCTTCCAGGTACAGCCCCGGCCTCCCCAAAAAGGTGGAAAAGCTATGGAAAAACAACGCGAAGCCTACTGGCTGTTTGTTGTATTCCGCGATGATGCACTCCGCTTTGGGCTGCGTGCCGAACAGATTGGCCTCGATGTCTTTTTCGGTAGCCATCACTTCGTGGGCGAGTTTTTCGTATTTCGCCAGTTCGCGGATGAAACCCAGGATCTGGGCGGCATCTTCTTGTGTGGCGTAGCGGATGTGGAGATCGGTGTCAGGAGACATGCTGGCATTCCTCTGCGCTCATTATGGGTCATCATGGGTCATCTGTGAGTAAAATTAGAAGAATTCGTATTCCAGCCGGAGAACGAACGTCTGATCTGGTGCACCACGGTTCACTCCAAAAACTACGCCGGCGCTGTATTCAAGCTCGTTGCCTTGTGCACTCGCCAGTTCGCCGTAAAATACCGGGCCAACCTGGCGAGCGTCGTCGTGGGGACGGTAATAAACTTCAAGTCCCGGCGCGAAGGCCTGGTGCCACTGATAACTCAGGCTGTAGGCGGCGCGAAATTCGTAAAAGTTGGTGGCGCCGCCGCCGATTTGCTTCTCCCAGATCAAATTCAGACGATGCACGAAACGACCGGCGCGTTTCTCGAACAACGGACCGAACTCCAGTTCACTCGGGTTGTCGGCCGGAGAGTTGTGTTCGTAGGAGGCAAGAAACCCGATGTCTGCCCAGTATTCGCCTGTCGGTGTCAATTGGAAGGTATTTTCGAATTCATAGCCACTATATTGTGTGCCCTGCGCAGGCGTGTGCTTGTATTTGGCCAGATAGATCTCGGGCCTCCACCAATCGGTGAAGCTGTGTGCAACAGACAGCACCGTTCCCCACTGGCCATCCAGAGCAAGGTTGCTGTCGTTCATGATATAACTGCGAAATTCCACCTCGTTCTGGCTTTGGACCACGTAGGGCGAATAAACTACGAAGTCGCCGGCACGAGCGGCTGGAGTGCCGAATATCACCCCGGCACCGAGCAGGGCGCCAACCGCGAGGAATATTTTGAAAGCAGGCTTCAGTTTGCGAGCTGTGCATGGCGCGTATTTTCGATTTTGCATTGTGTTCTCCGGTTTTCGGCCAAACGAATCCTGTCCGGATTGCCCGGTTGAATTAAAAACAGTGGATGTTCAGGAATTCGGTGTGCTGGTTTCCACTTGGACAGGTCCCCGTTGCCGTACGGGCTGCGGCGCGTGCTGCTTGCGCCTTACGATTTGCATGAGCACGAAAATCGTTACCAGCGTCACGCCGTAAAACAGCAGTTCGATACCGGAAGGCCGCGCGATGTATCCGACCAGGATGTGCAGTAGTTCGCCGAGCATGCTTTGCTGGCTGAGGATAGGCGAGGTGTTCCACAGGCCGGTGCCGAGAGCGGGCAGCAGACCCGCCTGAGTGAGGAAGCCGGCCGCCTGCGCCGCGAGGCCGGAGGTGAGCAGCAGAATCAGCCAGCCCGTCACAGTAAAGAAGTAACGAATGGGGATGAACAGCAGGCTGCGATAGAGCAGTGCGCCCACCGCGACACCGGCCGTGAGGCCGGCGAAGCCGCCGATAATCATGCCATGTTCCTGGCCGCCGCTCGCAACGATGGCGAACAGAAACAGCACAACCTCCGAACCTTCGCGCATGACGGCGGTAAAGCAGATCACCAGCAACGCCGCCAGCGTCTTGTTGCCAGCCTGTACCTCGGCGCCGATTTTCTTTATTTCCCCTGCGAGTTTGCGGCCGTGGCCACTCATCCAGACGTTGTGCCAGGCAAGCATCAGCACCGCGAGCAACAAGATGACGGCATCCAGAATGGCCTGACCGCTGCCTGAAAAGGTTTCAGCGATGGCGCCGGCGAACGCCGCAACGACGCCCGCGCCGAGTGCGCCGAGGATAATGCCGCCCAGCACCCACCAACTGCGCTTGGCAATGCCACGGCTTGCGCCCAGTACCACGGCGATCACGAGTGCGGCTTCAAGCACCTCACGGAAAACGATGATGGCAGTGGCAAGCATGAGCGGTTCCTTATTGTTGGCGTGTCATTTGGGGCTGCTGGTTTTGGCGGACTCAGGCGCGTTTACCAGGACCGAGCCTTGGGCTGCGTGGTTAAAGTCGTTGAAAAAATTGTATTTGCCCGGTGACAGCGGATCGATGTAAATCACAACGGAGGTATGACCGGGCACCACTACCTCGCGTGACAAATCGGTACTTTCGAATTCGGCGGGGATCAGGTCTTCATTTTTGACGATCAGCTTGACCTTGGTGTTGGCCGGCAAGACCAGGTTTGTTTGCGTGAATACACGGTTTTTGATGACAAGTTGCATGGTCACCGGGGCGGATGCGCGGGCGGTCACGCTGAACGTCAAGGCGCTTATCAGGACCAGGAGCGGGATGCGTAAATTCATTCAGCACCTTTAATTTTGTTGATTGGCCAACGGCCGGAACCGAGTAAATGCGAGTGATTCGCATTTGCGGCCAGAGTATAGACGTTGTTTTATGGATTGGCAATCATTCGCATTTGCGTTTATGATTGCAGCCATAGAAACAAGGAATATCCATGTACGTCTGTGTCTGCAATGCAGTGACCGAGAGTCAGATCCGCCAGGCCGTGGCGGAAGGTGTCGCCAGTCTGGCCGCCCTCAAGACCCGGCTGGGGGTAGCAGCCAACTGCGGTAGCTGTGAAGAGCAGGCGGTGCGGGTTATTCAGCAATCCCTGCTGGGAATCACTGTTGGCTCCAAGACGCCAGTCAAACCCGCTTTTCCCCGTCACAACGCCGCCTGATAGCCTGCTGAAAAAAGCCATCCATGGCCTTGTCAAACGAAAATCGAAAACGCGGTTTTCGGTTTTCTCCATATTTCAATCAGTTAGACTGATTGAAAAATGCGGGTACGGAGTAGTACCCCGCGCCCCTGTACCCGTTTAGCAGGTTGTTTTTCAACAACCTGCTAATTGGGCGCGAATCCGAATCGTTCGCGTTTTCTTTCAATTTATACAATAAAATCAACAGGTTATTGATTTTATTGGCGTGAGCGCCTATGCTCTTTGCGGCTGCGGCATAAGCCCTTTTCCCTTGCCAATCCGAGGACAGCATGCAAGGCGACACCAAAGTCATCCAGTTTCTGAACAAGGCACTCAAGAACGAGCTCACTGCCATCAACCAGTATTTTCTGCATGCGCGCATGTACAAGAACTGGGGCCTGAAGGAACTCGACGAGCACGAATACAAGGAGTCGGTGGATGAGATGAAACACGCAGACCGGCTCATCGAGCGCATCCTGTTCCTGGAAGCCCTGCCGAATTTGCAGGAACTCGGCAAGCTTTACATAGGCGAGAACGTCAAGGAAATCATCGAGTGCGACTTGAAGCTGGAGATGGAAGCGGCGCCGCTGCTGCGCGAAGCCATTGCCTGCTGCGAGACCAGAAGCGACTATATCTCACGCGAGCTGTTCGAGGACATCCTGGAAAGTGAAGAGGATCACATAGACTGGCTGGAAACCCAGTTGGACCTCATTAACCGCGTCGGTATCGAGAATTACACCCAGAAGAAAATCTGAATGCTTTGACAGTTGGCAAGACACCACGGCCCGCACAAGCGGGCCGTTTGCGTTTTCAGAATGGTTTTACCACCGCCAGGATCACGATGGCAACGAGCAGCAGCCCCGGAAGCTCGTTGAACCAGCGATAGAAGCGTGTGCCGTGGCGGTTGTGACCGCGTTTGAAATCCGCCATGAGCCTGCGACAATAAATATGGTACAGGATCAGGAGTACTACCAAGGCGAGTTTCACGTGCAGCCATGCAGGCATGGGCAGCCACCAGCCGATGAGCAACCACAGACCGAAGGCGATGGTGCCAGCGGCGCCTATGTTCATGATAATAAACAGCCGCCGTTCCATGATCTCGAAGCGTTTGAGGCTCACTTCGTCGCGCGTTGCAGCGTGATACACAAACAACCGCGGCAGGTAAAAAAGTCCCGCGAACCAGGTCACCATGAAGATGATGTGAAAGGCCAGAACCCAGCGCATATCAGGCGGACCCCGATGATTTCAGTGATTCCGAGGCGCCGAACGGAAGAAAATTCCCGACAAGCGGTATGACGTGGGTGCGTAGAGACATGATTATGTTTGCCTGTAGTATTGTCGCGTGCTTCATCGGACAGTTATGGTTAAATTCTATCATTGCATGCTGAAAACCCGGATACGCCCAGGGTAGTTTGTCTGCTGGCTGGCGCGTACCATAGCTGCTTTTAATGAAACAGCGCGGATTTTGCGTCGATGCCGAAACAGCTCGTGGTCAAACATCACCGGCCGTTGAGGTCGTGGTTGGCCGCCGTGATCGCGCTGGTCGTGGTTGTCATCCTTATTCTGCTGGCGGTTTTCTACGGTGAATCCCGCGCCGGCTATGATCGGCTGGCGGCGATGAAATTGCAGGATAACCTGGAAGCGCTCACGCAGAAAGATGCGCAGTTGCAGGAACAGATCGTGGTGCTGCAGCGCGAGCGCGACGTGGATCAGGCGGCGCGCCAGCAGGTGCAACAGAGTCTGGAGACTCAGCAGACCAAACTGCTTAACATGCAGGAAGAACTCGCCTTTTATAAGGGCATCGTTTCACCCGCCACCGGCGAGGAAGGCATTCGCGTACAAAGTCTGAAATTCACCGGCGGCGGGGCACCGCGGCTATACCATTACCACTTGGTGCTGGTTCAGGTGCGTACCAGGGAACTCAAGGTCTCGGGTAGCGTCTCTATGAAGATATACGGCGCGCAGCAGGGCAAGCCCATGATTCTCGACGCGCGCAGTATCGCGCCCAAGGGCAACAACCAGCCGCTTGGATTCGCGTTCCAGTATTTCGAGAATCTGGAAGGAGATGTGATTCTTCCTGATGGTTTTATCCCTGGCAGGGTGGAAGTCACGGTGATTGAGAGTGGTCATGGGCCGGTCCAGCAGAACTTTGAATGGCAAACTATTCATAGTTAGGAGGTGAGCAATGTTCAGTGGTAAAAATCAGCGGCCTGCCGTGCGCATAGACACTCTGGTGGGGCGCAATACTGAAGTCAACGGTGATGTGAGTTTCAGCGGCGGCTTGCACGTGGACGGCATCATCCGCGGCAACGTGAGTGCCGGTAACGGTGCGGAATCCATGCTCAGCCTGAGCCAGCACGGTGTCATCAAGGGCGAAATCCGCGTACCCCATGTGACCATCAACGGTACCGTGGAGGGTGACGTGTATGCCGAACAGCGGCTCGAGTTGGGCGCAGAAGCCCGCATCACGGGCGACGTGCATTACAACCTCATCGAGATGACCGTGGGCGCCACAGTGGACGGTAAAATGGTGCACAAACCGGCCGGCCCCACGCTGGCCTTGAGCCACCAGAAATCCAATGAAGATGTGGCGCCCAACGGCCGCGGTGCACTGGGGCAGGGTTAGGCTATAATGATCAGCGCGACCTGACGAGAAATGTTCATGGAAACCCAATTATCCAATCCTGCACTCGTATTCACCAGCGCCGCTGCGCGCAAGGTGAAGCAGCTTATCGAAGAGGAAGCGAATCCTGAACTCAAGCTGCGGGTATTCGTCACCGGTGGTGGTTGCTCGGGCTTTCAGTATGGCTTCACGTTCGATGAGAATGTGGAAGAAGGTGACACCCAGGTCAGCAACGAGGGCGTGATGCTGCTGGTGGATCCCATGAGCTATCAATATTTGGCGGGCGCGGAGATTGATTACTCCGAGGGTCTGGAAGGCGCGCAGTTCGTGATCCGCAATCCCAATGCAACTACTTCGTGCGGATGCGGATCTTCATTCAGCGTCTGAGAAAGCCGGTTTAATTGACAACGGGCGCTGCGGCGCCCGTTTTCGTTTACGCGCGATAGATGGCGCCAAGCACTGCCGGTTCGCGCGCACCGGTGACAGTTGGGAGATTGCCGGGGCGGCCGGCGAGGCTCTCCCGCGCTAGCCAGGCGAAGGCCATGGCCTCCACCCAGTCCGCAGGAATACCGAAATCGTCAGTTGCAGCCACCGTGCAAGCGGGCAGCAGCGCGGCGAGACGCTTGCAGAGCTGCGCGTTGTGGACGCCGCCGCCGCACAACAGCACGCGCGAGACCCGCGGTGTTTGGTGGCCGACGGCATCGGTGATGGAGCGCGCCGTCAGCTCGCAAAGCGTTGCCATCACATCTGCCGCAGGCAAATTTTTGTCCGCAAGATTCTTTTCCAGCCAAACCTGGCTGAAATGTTCACGGCCGGTGCTCTTGGGCGGCGGCCGTTGAAAATAGGTATCCGCCAACAGAGTTTGCAACAATATTTCATCCACGTTTCCCGAGGCCGCGAACGCACCGTTTTCATCATGGGCGGCATGCAAGTGCTCGCGACTCCATAAATCCATGAGCAGATTGCCGGGTCCGGTGTCGAAGCCGATTACCGGGCCGCCCTGCGCAGGCAACAGGGTCAGATTCGCGATGCCGCCGATGTTCACCACCGCACGGGTTTCATCCGGATCCGCGAAGACGGCGCGGTGAAAGGCCGGTACCAGCGGCGCACCCTGTCCGCCCAAAGCCAGGTCGCGGCGGCGGAAATCGGCCACGGTGGTGACGCCGGTGCGTGCGGCGATGACATTGGGATCGGCGATTTGCAGGCTGAAGGGATGCGGGCCGCCGGGGTGGTGGCGCACGGTTTGGCCGTGACTGCCGATGGCGCGGACATCCTTATTGGAGAGTCTGGATTGTTTCAGGACCGCGAGCGTGGCTTGTGCAAATAGTTCACCTATTTGGTGATCCAGTTGTCCGAACTGGTCCAGGGGATCATCCCGATACTGGCCGATGGCGAACCCCAGCAATGCTACGCGCAACGCTTTGGGATAAGGCAGGAAATGGCTGGTATGCAGGCGCGGTGCCGGCGTGAATTCCACCAGCGCGGCGTCCACGCCGTCGCTGCTGGTGCCGGACATGAGGCCGATGAAGTACTCGCTCACGTCTGAACGGGCTCGCTGTGCATTCAGTGCGCAGTGGTGACTTTGGCGGTGGTGTTGGCAGCCGTGCCGGCGATGCGGGTTCCGCCGCCGTTGCTCATTTCTGCCAGCAGCAAATCAGTGTCCCGGGTGAAATCGGGGCGGTACTTTGCAGGCACGGGTGCCGCACTGGGCAGTTGAACGGTACGCGGATTGCGTGGTACGCCATCTACCATGATCTGGTAATGCAAATGCGGTCCGGTGGCTTCTCCCGACATGCCCACGTAGCCAATGACCTCGTCTTGTTTTACGTGGCTGCCTACATGCTCACCGCCGCGAAATCGAGACATGTGAGCGTAAAGCGTGCTGTAACCGCCACCGTTGTTGATGATGACACAGCGGCCAAAGCCCTCTTCGCGGCCGCGGAACACGATACGGCCGTCGCCGGCTGCCACAATGGGGGTGCCGGTGGGTGCGGCATAATCCACGCCGTAGTGGGGACGGATGATGTGCAGCACCGGATTCATGCGGTGCAGGCTGAAGCCCGAGCTGATACGCGTATAGGCCACGGGCGCGCGAAGCAGTGCTTTGCGTACGCTGTGGCCGTCGGGCGTGTAGTAGCCAACATCGCCGTTCGGCGCGGCGAATCGGATGATGCGGTAGGTCTTGCCGGGAGTCACGAACTTAGCCGCCAGAACCGGGCCATCCGCAACCGGTTCACCCTGGCGATGGATTTTCTGGTACAGCACCGTAAAGGAATCGCCGCTGTGGATATCGTGGGCAAAGTCTATGTTCCAGCCGAACAGGTGGATTAGTTGCATGGTGACCGGATCCGACAAACCGGCACGACCGGCGGCGTCGAACAGTGAATTTTCGATGATGCCGTGTGCATAGGCGACCGAAGTTTCCGTGGGGATATCCGCGACACTGGCTTGATAACCGCCGGTACTCCTCGCCACCTCCAGTGTATGCGCATCATCCAGCTTCATGCTCAGGCGGAGTATCCGGCCGCCAGCATCATGGCTGACCGTGATGACTTGGCCAACACGAATATGTTTCAGGTGTTCGGTGTCACCACCCAATGTCAGGATCGCGCGCAGATCAGCTGCGCTCAGATGATTCGCGGCGAACAGCCGCCCCAAAGTGTCGCCGCGATGTACTTTGAGAGGCGTGATTTCAGTACCCGGTGCCAGGGGAACAGCTTTCGCGGTGACGAGCGGATTCGATGGCGCAATGCTTGTCACGGTCGGTGTCGGCATGCGAGCGGGCGCGGTTATCGCCGGGCTTGCGGAGGGAACAGCGAGCGTGACACGATTGTTGTGGCCGGCATTGGCGGCTGAGGCGATGAATAACTGGAATGCGCCGCCGCCGGTAATCGCCAGGGCCAGCAGCAACCAGAAACGGCGGCGCACGCGCGGCACGCGCAGCTTGTGGACGTACGCTTCGCCGCCTGGCTTATAATCCACTCTAAGCTGACTGCTGGGTGCGGTCATTTATGGTGTCCCCATCCCGAAAACCGGGTAACACTAGCTTGCCGGGCCCCGGGGGTCAACCCTAAACCCGCACCAAATCATGGGGATAGGTGCAAAACCTCCCCTAGCCCGGAGCTTTTAAGGGCTATTTTCAGGAGTCATGCGCATGC
>JBOIAY010000023.1:0-8687 GCA_050739255.1 Gammaproteobacteria bacterium | reverse complement strand
TTCTCATGGCTGATGATTATTTGTGGGTTGACACCAGCGACGCATTGAATGGTCTTTGCACGCGACTGCAAGGCACGACCTGGCTGGCGCTGGACACCGAATTCATGCGCGAGCGGACCTATTATCCACAACTGTGTCTGGTACAGATCGCCACGCCCGACATTGTGGCCTGCGTAGATGTGCTCGCGATCCAGACACTCGATCCCTTGTTCGACCTATTATTGAATCCGAAAATCATCAAGGTGCTGCATTCCGCGCGTCAGGATCTGGAGATGTTCTTCCATTTGAGCAGTCGTGTACCGGCGCCGATCTTCGACACTCAACTGGCAGCGAGTTTCGCGGGTTTCCCGGATCAGGCGGGTTATGCCGCGGTAGTGCAAGGGCTGCTCGGCGTGACGCTGGAGAAAAGCCATACCCGGGCTGACTGGTCGCGCCGTCCGCTGCCGGGCGCGGTGCTGCAATACGCCGCCGATGATGTGCGCTATCTGCGAGACATCTATCCGCTTCTCAAACAGAAGCTCGAAAACCAGAACCGCCTTGAATGGCTGGTGACAGAAACTGCCCGGCTCACGGATCCCGTGATCTATCGCCCGGATCCGGATACTGCCTGGCAGCGGCTTCGTGGCTTGCAGCGTCTGAAATCCCGCCAGTTCTCCGCCGCCAAGGCCCTCGCCGCCTGGCGCGAGCGGCAAGCCATGAGCGCCAACTTGCCGCGTCAATGGATATTCAAGGACGCAGTACTCATCGATCTGACGCGGCAACTGCCGGCAAGCGTCGAGGCATTGCAAGCCATCCGCGGCATCCAGGAAAGTCTGGTGCGCAAACACGGCGAGGAATTACTCGCACTCATCGCCACTGCGCAAGACGATACCAAGTCTGCACAGCCACCGGAACGTTTGACAGTGCAGGACGAAGCGCTGGTGGATGCGCTCATGGCAGTGGTGCGCATCAAAGGTGTCGAATCCGGCGTCAGTCCCGTGCAACTGGCGACGCGCAATGAACTTGAGCAACTGGTGCGCGGCCGTCGCGATGGAGAAGTTTTGCAGGGCTGGCGTCTGGAAACCGTGGGCCGCGCGCTGCTTGAATTGCTGGAACGCAAAACTGTGCTTGCCGTACAGGATGGTGTGCTCCGATTAGAGAGCAAGGGGTGAGGCCGGCAGCTGCGCTGCCTGTGAGGGGTGAGGCGATATTTATTTGCGGCCGCGGCTTTTTTTCCGCGAGTGCTTCACGGTTTTTGCCCGCTTTGCAACGGGTTTTTTCTCCGTAACTGCTTTCTTCTTCACCAATGGTTTCTTTGCCGACGCCTGTTTCGACTTCGGCTTGATCGGTTTCACCCGTGACTTGATGGCAGGCTTCACCGACTTGCCCTTTGCATGCGCCCCCGGTTTTGCGGGCTTCACAGCCGGCTGCGGAGGCAGTTTTGGTTTGCGTAGTCCTTTGGCGATGGACTCCAATACCGCAAGCAGACGTTTGAAGATTGTGTCCACTTCGCCCACACCATTGACGATTTCCAGCCGCCCCTGACTGCGGTAGAACTCGATCAGCGGTTTGGTCTGGGCGTCATACACCTTGAGACGATTGTTGATGGTCACTTCGTTGTCGTCGGCGCGATGATGCAGCGTCGCGCCGCAACGGTCGCATTGCTCGTCCAGGCGCGGCGGATGCGTGAAGATGTTGTAAGTCGCACCGCAGTTTTCGCAGTTGCGCCGGCCGGCCAGGCGCTGCATGAGTACGTCGAAATCCACGTCAATGAGCACGCTGCAATCCAGCGGCTGATTGAGATTGCGCAGCATGACATCCAGTGTCTGGGCCTGGGCAATGTTGCGTGGGAATCCGTCGAGGATGGCGCCATTTTTCGCGTCGTTCGCGCGCAGCCGTTCGCGGATGATGCCCAGCACGATGTCGTCCGAGACCAGTTGACCCGCGTCCATGGCCGCCTTGGCCTGCAGTCCCAAGGGCGTGCCGGCGGCCAGCGCCGCCCGCAGCAAATCTCCCGTGGACACGTGCGGGATGCGGTATTTCTCCGCCAGTTTCTTGGCTTGGGTGCCCTTGCCGGAACCGGGCGCTCCGAGCAGTACAATTCTCATGAGGCGTCTCGCTTGGGATCTGGGAGGCCCAGAAGGCCCGAAAATCCGGGCTTTCCGGACCTGCGGTCTGCAAGGCAAGCGGTAAAGTACCTGTTGCCCCCAGCAACGTCAACGCATGGATGCCGTGTTGATGCTCATATCAACCCGTTTTATCCCATCCGCCGTGGCTTTTTTTGGCAATTCCGTGGCGCCCCGCTACAATGCCCGGCGGCCCGAGGGGCACGCTGCCCAAGCCTAAAATAAATATAGAGATTCCTGATTAATGGCTTCCAGAAAGAACGCTTTTTATGCCCAGTCCGGCGGCGTGACCGCCGTCATCAACGCCAGTGCCTGCGGCGTCATCGAAACGGCGCGCAAGCACAAGGACAAAATCGGCAAAGTCTATGCCGGCCGCAACGGCATCATCGGCGCCCTCACGGAAGACCTGATTGACACCAGCAGGGAACCGGCGAGCGCCATCAAGGCCTTGCGGCACACGCCCGGCGGCGCCTTCGGCTCCTGCCGTTACAAGCTCAAGGGGCTGGAAGAAAACCGCGCTCAGTTTGAGCGACTCATGGAAGTCTTCCGCGCCCACAACATCGGCTATTTCTTCTATAACGGCGGCGGCGATTCCGCCGACACCTGCCTCAAGATTTCGCAGCTTTCCGAAAAGCTCGGCTATCCACTCCAGGCCATCCACGTTCCCAAGACCGTGGACAACGATCTGGCCGTTACCGATTGCTGCCCCGGTTTCGGTTCCGTGGCGAAATATGTGGCCGTCTCCATCAAGGAAGCCGCGCTGGATGTGGCATCCATGGCCAAAACGTCCACCAAGGTGTTTGTCATGGAAGTCATGGGCCGGCATGCGGGCTGGATCGCCGCGGCCGCCGGACTTGCGCGGACAAAAGCCGGCGATGCACCCCACATCATCCTGTTCCCGGAAATCACATTCGATCAGCCTGCGTTCCTGAGAAAAGTGAAAGCCTGTGTGGATCAGCATGGCTATTGCGCCGTCGTCGTATCAGAAGGCGTGCGCAACACCGATGAAAAATTTCTTGCCGAAGCCTGCACCCATGACGCCTTCGGTCATGCCCAGTTGGGCGGTGTGGCGCCGTTCATCGCGAATCTGGTGCGCGAAAACCTCAACTACAAGTATCACTGGGCCGTGGCGGATTACCTGCAACGTGCCGCGCGCCATATCGCCAGCAAGACCGACGTGGAACAGGCGTATGCCGTCGGCAAGGCGGCGGTGGAATTCGCATTGAAAGGTCATAACGCCGTGATGCCTGCCATCGTGCGCAAGTCCGACAAGCCTTACAAATGGTCCATCGGCATGGCGAAGCTCACCGACGTGGCCAACAAGGAAAAATTCATGCCGCGGGATTTCATCACGCAGGACGGCCTCGGCATCACCGAAAAGTGCCGGCGCTACCTCGCGCCGCTCATCCGGGGAGAGGATTATCCACCTTACAAAGACGGCAAGCCGCAATACGTGACGCTCAAGAACGCGGCAGTGCCGAAGAAACTGAAAACCGGATTCAAGATATAAGCGGCTGACATGCACAATAAATGTAGGTTGGGTTGAGGCGTCAGCCGAAACCCAACAATTGAAAACGTTGGGGTTCGCAGACTCACCACAACCTACCTGGAAGCTTTCTGGATTTTTCGCTTCAATAACAGGAGATATGTAAATGACGATTGAATATGGTTTGTGGTTCGCGCTGGCCTGCGGCGTACTCGCCATCCTGTATGGCATCATTTCCGTAGGCTGGATCCTGAAACAGCCCGCTGGTAACGAGCGCATGCGTGAAATCGCAGCGGCCATCCAGGTGGGCGCCAAGGCCTATCTCAACCGCCAGTACCGCACCATCGCGATCGCCGGCGTGGTGTTGTTCCTGCTCATCGGTTTCGTGTTGCACAACTGGTGGGCAGCGATCGGCTTCGCCATTGGCAGCATTTTCTCCGGCGCCGCGGGTTACATCGGCATGAACATCTCCGTACGTGCCAACGTGCGCACCGCGGAAGCGGCACGCAATGGTGTGAAGGCGGCGCTCAAGCTCGCGTTCCGTGGCGGCGCGATCACCGGCATGCTGGTGGCGGGTCTGGCATTGATCGGTGTGTCGGGTTATTACTTTATTCTGAGTCACCATATCGGCGAGGATGCGGCGCTGCACGCGCTCATCGGTCTTGCATTCGGCGCGTCGCTGATTTCGATCTTCGCGCGTCTCGGCGGCGGCATCTTTACCAAGGGCGCGGACGTGGGCGCCGATCTGGTCGGCAAGGTAGAAGCCGGCATCCCTGAAGACGACCCGCGCAATCCGGCGGTGATCGCCGACAACGTCGGTGACAACGTGGGCGACTGCGCCGGCATGGCCGCGGACCTGTTCGAGACCTATTGCGTCACCATGGTGGCATCCATGCTGCTCGGTGGCCTGATGCTCAAGGAATTGGGCGCCAATGCAGTGATCTATCCGCTGGCGTTGGGTGGTGTGTCCATCATCGCTTCCATCATCGGCGTCTTCTGCGTGCGCGGCCGTGAAGGCGGCAAGATCATGAACGCGCTCTACACCGGCGTGATCGTGGCGGCCGCCCTTTCGACCATCGGTTTCTATTTTGTCGGACGCTGGCTGATGCTCGACATGCCGACGATCGGTTACATGGGTCTGTTCTGGGCGGCGGTGGTGGGCCCGGTACTGACCGTGGTGCTGGTCGGTATCACCGAGTACTACACCGGCACCCAGTTCAAGCCGGTGCGCCACATCGCACAGGCATCCACCACCGGCCACGCCACCAACATCATCGCAGGCTTGGGTATTTCGATGAAGGCGACGGCGCTGCCGGTGATCGCCATCTGCATCAGCATCGGCCTGGCTTATCTGTTCGCTGGCTTGTACGGCATCGCCATTGCGGCTGCCACCATGTTGTCCATGACCGGCGTGGTCGTGGCGCTCGACGCCTATGGCCCGATCACTGACAACGCCGGGGGTATCGCTGAAATGGCCGACCTGCCGAAGGAAGTACGTGCGGTCACCGATCCGCTGGATGCGGTAGGCAATACCACCAAGGCGGTCACCAAAGGTTATGCCATCGGTTCTGCGGCGCTCGCCGCAGTGGTACTGTTCGCCGACTACACCCACAACCTGAGCGCACTCGGTAAAACATTCAGTTTCGATCTGTCCGATTACAAGGTTATCATCGGCCTGTTCATCGGCGGATTGATCCCTTATCTGTTCGGCGCCATGGCCATGGAAGCCGTGGGTCGTGCAGCCGGTGGCATCGTCAACGAGGTACGCCGCCAGTTCAAGGAAATCCCCGGCATTATGACTGGCAAAGCCAAGCCGGATTATTCCCGTGCCGTGGACATGCTTACCAAGGCCGCCATCAAGGAGATGATCATTCCCTCACTCCTGCCTATCGTGGTACCGATCATCGTCGGCGTCGCCTTCGGCGCGCAGATGCTCGGCGGCGTACTTGTCGGCACCATCGTCACCGGCCTGTTCGTGGCGATTTCCATGACCACCGGCGGTGGCGCCTGGGACAACGCCAAGAAATACATCGAGGACGGCAACTACGGCGGCAAGGGTTCCGACGCTCACAAGGCGGCGATTACCGGCGACACCGTCGGCGATCCCTACAAGGACACCGCCGGCCCTGCGATCAATCCGCTCATCAAGATCATCAACATCGTGGCGCTGCTCATCATCCCGCTGCTGGTGAAATAAAGGCACCTCTAAAAATTGATCTTTTGTTTTCTGGCGGTGTTAAAAATGACCTCGGAAGCCTCATGTACTGGCGTGTACACTGCGGTTCCTCGGTCATTTCTGCCTACCCAGAA
Source organism: Gammaproteobacteria bacterium (assembly GCA_050739255.1). GTDB lineage: Bacteria > Pseudomonadota > Gammaproteobacteria > Natronospirales > REEB76 > REEB76. The sequence goes on along the minus strand of JBOIAY010000023.1, from coordinate 2,786 downwards.
ACCAAAACCTCTGATTTTTAGAAGTGCCCGTAAGAATATCTCAGCTGCTTAAACTGAAAGCGCCACCGAAAGGTGGCGCTTTTTATCTCGATGTAGGTTGGGTTGAGGCATCCGCCGAAACCCAACAATCCCGCAGCTTCGTCTCGTTGGGGTTTGCTTGTTCACCCCAACCTACACATTACTTTGTTTGTGACTACTCAGAATTTGTTGAGGGGAATCTTGATGTAGCTCACGCCGTTGGCTTCCGGTTCTGGCAGACGGCCTGCACAGATGTTGATCTGCACGGCTGGCAGCAGCAGCGCTGGGAAGTTCAAGGTCTTGTCACGAGCGGTGCGTAGCTTGATGAATTCCTCGCGAGACACGCCGTCATGCACATGGATGTTAGCGTGTTTCTGTTCCGCTATGGTGGTTTCGTTCTTGTATTCGCGCCCGCCTGCGGCGTAATCGTGGCACATTAACAAGCGTGTATCCGCGGGTAACGCGAGTATTTTCTGGATGGAATCATAGAGCATACCAGCATCACCGCCGGGGAAATCACAGCGCGCGGTGCCGAAGTCCGGCATGAGCAGTGTGTCGCCCACAAAGGCCGCATCGTCAACCACATAGTTCACACAATCGCTGGTATGGCCGGGTGTCGCCAGCACACGCGCGGTGAGACTGCCGATATTGAAGGTCTCGCCATCCTTGAACAGCTGATCGAACTGGTGACCGTCGGCGGGTACCTGGTTTTCGATGTTGAATAGTTTCACGAAGTTCGCTTGCACCTGACGTATGCCCTCGCCTATGGCGATTTTGCCTCCGAGTTCCTTTTTCAGATATTGTGCCGCGCTGACATGGTCCGCATGTGCGTGAGTTTCCAGTATCCAGTCCAGCACCAGTTTCTCGGCACGTAGGTATGCAATGATGGCATCGGCGGCGGCTATACCAGTACGGCCTGCGGCGGCGTCATAGTCCAGGGCCGGATCAATGACGGCGGCACGATGTGTGACCGGATCGGCCACAACATAAGAGAAAGTGGACGAAGGCTTGTGGAAGAAGGCTTCGATCTGTACTGACATGATGTTTCCCGATGGCTCATGGAACACACGCTATTCTATATACTGTCGCGCCTACTCCCCATAGCCATACAAAAATCCTTAGATGATATTTGCTCTCCTCGGCGCGGTATTGATTGGCCTGACACTGGGCCTGCTGGGTTCGGGTGGCTCCATCCTCACTGTGCCAGTGCTGCTGTACCTGGTGCACATTCCCGACAAGCTCGCCATAGCCAATTCCCTGGGCATCGTCGGCGGCATCAGCTTCGCGGGCGCCATACCGTACGCCTGGCAGAGGCTGGTGCAATGGCGCTTTGTGCTGCTGTTCGGGATTCCCGATATGGCGGGCGCCTGGGCCGGCGCATGGATCGCGGAATTCCTGCCGGGCGCGTTGCAGTTGCTGATTTTCGCCGCGGTGATGCTGACGGCCGCGATCGTGATGTTGCGCCAGCCTGCACTCAATCGGGATTCTGCGGCGCAGCATGCGGCCTGGAAAATCGTGCTCAGCGGTTTGGGAGTGGGTGTCATCGTGGGTACCGTGGGTGTCGGCGGAGGCTTTCTGATCGTGCCGGCACTGGTGATCCTCGGCAGGCTCATGATGCGCCAGGCAGTGGCCACCAGTCTGGTCATCATCATGCTGGCGGCTTTCACAGGTTTCATCCGCCATCTGCTCTCGCTCTCCGCCCATGCTCAGCATGTGGACTGGCGTATTATCGGGCTGTTCATTATTGTGGGCGCACTGGGCAGCTTCGCCGGTCACCAGATATCCGAACGCATTCCGCAGATCCTCCTCAGGAAACTATTTGGCGTATTCCTGATCCTGATGGGCATATACATCGTTCTGCGCACGCTACCGCGTCTATTCTGATTGCAGGGAGAAGACCATGAGTACCGCCGCTGAACTCGTCGCCCAAACCAAAACCAGAATCCGCGAAGTAACGCCTGACGAAGTCGCAAAGAGCCGTGATAAGTTCGTCATCATTGACGTGCGCGAACCGGACGAATATGTCGCCGGCCACATTCCCGACGTGGCGCATATCCCTCGCGGCCTGATTGAATCCGAGGTGGACAAGCACCCGCTGCTCTGCGACCGTGACATGGCACTGGTGCTGCACTGCCGAAGCGGTGGGCGTTCGGCACTCGCCACATTTGCATTGCAGGAACTCGGCTTCAAAAACGTCAGCAATATGACCGGCGGCCTGTGTGCTTGGGAAGCGGCCGGATTACCAATTAGCAAGTGATCAACGCTTAATGCTCCATCACAACCACCCGTTACACCAAGGCGGTCCGCGCGGCCAGCGGCCGTTCATTTATGCACTGTTGCTGACCCTTGGATTCGCAATAGTCGAGGCTATTGCGGGCGGCTGGGCGGATTCGCTGGCCTTGCTGGGCGACGCGGGCCACATGGCCACCGACGGTATCGCACTCGGCGCCGCCGCGCTGGCGGCTTGGATCGCACTCAAGCCTGCATCCGTTCGCCACACTTACGGTTTCGGTCGCGCAGAAGTCATTGCCGCGCTGCTGAATACTTTCTTCATGTTGCTCATCGTGGCAGCCATCACGGTTGAAGCGATCCTGCGTTTCCGTCATCCACCCGCGGTACATGCGTCGGTTGTGATGGGCGTTGGCGTGCTCGGCCTCATCGTCAACATCATTGTTTACCGGGTGTTACGGCACGGTGACTCATCACTGAATCTGCGCGCCGCGCTGCTGCACGTACTGGGTGACATGCTGGGTTCGCTGGCCGCGCTC
>JBOIAY010000022.1:0-8139 GCA_050739255.1 Gammaproteobacteria bacterium | reverse complement strand
GGCACTCAAGCATTGCCTGGACGAATTGAACGAAGGCCAGCGCAACAGTCTCAAGCTGGCCTATTTTGACGGTTGTTCGCAAGACGAGATCGCGAATGCCCTGCACGCGCCGATCGGCACGGTGAAGAGCTGGGTGCGGCGTGGATTGCAGGGATTGAAACAGTGTCTGGAAGCGGCATGAAATACGACAACGAAAATTTGCGCGAACTGCTGGCAGGCGAGTATGTGCTCGGGCTGCTGCACGGTGGCGCGCGCCGCCGTTTCGAGCGCCTGCTGATCGAAGACGCACGCCTGCGCGCTGATGTCGTGGCCTGGGAGGAAAAATTCACCGCCTGGAACCGGAGCCTCAAACCGCTGCCGCCACGCAATGCCGTGTGGTGGAAACTCGAGTCCCGTCTCCAGGCGGGAGAGAAAGCGAAGCGAAAGACCGCGGGTTCACGATTCCTCAATGGGCTCTGGAGCGGTGGCGCAGTCGTGGCTGCTGCCATCATATTGGGAGTCGGTATATTCATCGGGCAACACCAAACCGTCACTCCGACAGTGGCTCCTTCTTATCTTGCCGTCATGTCCAGCGCCAAGGGCCAGCCTTTGTGGCTCATCACTGTGCATCCGCAAACCCGTCGCATTGACATGAAAGCCCTCGCCAACAACATCCCGCCGCCAGGCAAGTCCTATGAGCTGTGGATGCTGCCGGGCAGCGGCAAACCCGTGGCCATAGGCCTCATGAACAGCGAAGGTCTAGCCAGCGCCAGCATCAGCCCACAAGTGATCGCCGCGCTCGCCAACGCCAAGGGGCTTGCCATCTCCGTCGAACCCTACGGCGGCTCGCCTACTGGCCAGCCAACCGGGCCCGTAGTCTATGTGGCGCCGATTATTCAAAGTTAATCAGGTTCGATACGGTCCCAGACATCAAAGTTCTCAGGCAAAGGGATTGATACGCTTTACCCGTGACTGGCTCAAGCCGGGCATTTCTTCACCGTCATTACCTCCTTGTAAACGCCTCCAATCCGGAGGCTGAAGCGTATTATGTTCAAACGGCCTGGGGTCGGAGAGTCAACCCGTTCGGATATCGGATTTGATTACTTTCATGCAGAGGTGGCCTATGTGCAGATTCCTATGCGCGGTTTTGCTCGCCGTATCCATCCCGGGATTATCTCCACAGGCCGTTGCAGCCAATACCCCGGTAGCCGCAGAACTGCACGGTAAAGTAAGTTTTGTACGGCCCAATGATTCGTTCTCCACCCCGGATTACAAGGATACCGTGATCTTTTTCAAACCGGACGCAGCCACCATGGTGAAACCGTTATCCGGTGACATCACATTGACGACTAAAAATTACGCCTTTGTTCCGCATGTACTCACGGTCACTGTCGGAACCAAGGTGCAGTTCCCGAATCAAGACTCGATATTCCACAACGTGTTTTCCCCCTCCGTGCCCAATAATTTTGACTTGGGCCTGTATGGTGCCGGCCCCGGCAAAACGATTGTCTTTGCTCACTCCGGACTGGTGCACGTGTATTGCAACGTGCACCATTACATGTTCGCTTACATCCTGGTGTTGGATACGCCCTATTTCACGAATACCCAGGCTGACGGCACTTTCTCACTATCAGGCCTGCCTCCGGGTCCGGGCGTCATCACCATCTGGAATCCACGCACACGTATTTTCAGGGAACACGTCAACCCGATTCCTGAGGATTCTGTGAGCGCAAGTCTGACGGTAATGGAAAGCGGCATACCCAAGCATTTGAACAAGTTGGGCAAACCCTACTTTCAGTTTCACGGCCCTGGAATGTAATCCATGCTGCGTCGCCTGAGCTTTACGGCACGTATTTTTATCGCTACCGCCATCCTGGTAGTGGTGGCGCTGGGGGTTGCCGCGGCGGCCACGTATATCCGGGGCTCCAGGATCGCAAGCGCGGCCGCCAACGATAGCCTGCAGCATAGCCGAGCGGTACAACAAAGTTTCCAGACGCTGCATTTTCAGCGCCTGGAACTGATGTCGCAACTGGTGGCGACCGATCCCGCGTTTCTGAGCTATGTGGTGGAAGCCGGTGGTAACAATTTTACCGGCAACAGCCAGCAAGGCAGCCGTTCGATTGCCAATCTGCTGAATGAACGCCAAACCGAGGTGGGCTTTGATCTTGGAATGGTGTTGGACCCGAGCGGCATGCCCATCGCGCAAACCAGCGGCAGCACTCCCATAAATGGAAGCCTGGCAACCGATGCGCTAGTAAGCGCGGCCATGCAGTCCCGGCAAGGGCAAACCGGGTATTGGTTGCGCAATGCAAAGCTGTACGAGGTCGCCGTGGCACCGCTTGGCAACAGCGACCAGTTGGCCGGTTATCTGGTGCTCGGTCTGGCGGTGAACCAGGCGCAGTTGCAGAGTATCAAGGAGGTCAGCAATTCAGACCTGGTGATCATGGACACCTCCACCGGCAGGTACTTACCGGTGGTGGACACCTTGAAACCCCAAGAGCTCACGAATCTGCAACGGGCGCTGGCTGCGTTGCCCAGCCTGCCGAAAGGCGTGTTCGCGTTGCGCCTCGGTGGTGAGCGATGGCTGGCATCCGCCCGAAGTTTGAATTCCAGCGGTGATGCGGGTGTGGCCGTGACGTTGACTTCGTTTGATCAGGCCATGGGCGGATTCCGCTCCATCCTGAATACGCAGTTGGGGGCAGCCATCCTGGCCATCCTGCTGGCCTTGGCTCTTTCCTGGTGGTTGTCAAGACAGGTGGCCAAGCCCTTGCGCAAACTGGCGCAGGCGGCGCAGGCCGCGGCGCGCGGCGAGTATCAGGGCCACTTCCAGGCGCCGAAGGGCGGTGGCGAAATAGCTCAGGTCACGCAGGCATTCGATTCACTGCTGAGCGACCTGCGCGAGAAAAGCGAAATGGAAATCTATATGGCGGATCTGGCGAAGTACCAGCCGGAAGCGGTCGCCGTGAAAACCCCGGATTTGACGGGCAATCCAGCTGGGTCCACGACCCAGGATCTGAGTGGAGCCTTTCTCGCCTTACGCCTGCACGGCGCACTGCATTACAGCGGTTCCATGCCCGACAAGGCGCTTTTGGCATTCAATGCGAGGTTGCGAAATATAGAGATTCCCGCGCGCCGACAAGGTGGCCGGCTGATAACCGCTGCCGCCGACCGTGTTTTCTTCGCGTTTGACAATTTTGCCAACGCGTTGATCGCCGCCACCAATATCTTGAATGAGGCAAACAAGGGAAACGACAAGGTCAGCGTGGCCGTCGCGCTGGGCCGCGTAGTTATTGGCGCGGCCCATTGGAGCACCGGAGGCGGAACCACTCTGCTGGGTGAGCCCATCCGTCAATTGGAGAATTGGTTACCGGATGCTCCTGTGGGAACGTTGTTGGCCCAGGCAGAACTCGCGACTGCGGTGCAAAACCAAATTGGCGCTAGGGCACTCGCGCCCACCGGCACCTTGAAGGAACGCGGTTTGATAGCGCTGGATATGTCCTTGGTTTCGCTATCCCCAGGCCGCAGCGGAAATACGAACCGCGATGGCTCATCGCTTACGCCGGGCGGCAGTCCGCGTGCCGCGCGCCCCACGCTCATATCAGGCACGGTGCTCGCGGATCGGTATGAGGTTCTTTCCGAACTCGGCTCCGGCGGCATGGCAATGGTGTACAAAGCCCGCGACCGTCAACTGGACGAAGTGGTGGCGCTCAAGACCTTGAAGTCAGACAACGCCCAGGATGAACAACAGCTTGAAGTCGTAAAAAACGAAATCCGGCTGTTGCGTAAAGTTACCCACCGCAACGTGCTACGCATCTACGATTTCGGTTATGCGGATGGCATTCCGTTTATTTCCATGGAATATGTGCGCGGCATGACGCTCAAATATCTGCTGCAGAATCGCACCCGGCTGCCTTACGCGGCAGGATTGCGTATCATGCGCCAGATGTGCGCGGCTCTTGAGATTGCGCACGCGGAAGGTGTGCTGCACCAAGACATCAAACCGGAGAACGTCATGCTGGAGCCAAACGGCAATGCCAAGCTCATGGATTTCGGCATCGCCAGTCCCATCAAGCGCGACGACAGAAGTGCGGCCGATGTGGTCATCATGGGCACGCCGGCTTACGCCTCGCCTGAGCAGTTGCAAGGCGCACCGATGGACGAGCGCACCGACATTTATGCCTGCGGCGTGATGATGTACAAGATGTTTTCCGGCAAGTTGCCATTCGACGAGCGCCAGCTCAACGTATTACTAGCACTCAAACTCAAGGAGCAATTCAAACCACTGTCCGTGCTGGTCAAGGATTTCCCCGCGTCAATTGAGGCGCTCATCAGCTCCTGCCTCAAGGCCGACCCGGAAGAGCGACCCGAGAGTGCCACGGCATTGTTGCAGTCGCTAGAATCCATCCGCGTCTGACCAGCCTTGATCACCGTCCCGACGGCACCTTGCTGTGGTTCCCCTCAAGCGCAGGCGTGCTGAAGACGTGACTCGAAACTGCCTCCATTCGCATGGTTTGGCCGTATCAAATGCACACGCACTTGATAAGGGTAGCCATGAGAATCGCGGTGATCGGAACGGGCATTTCTGGACTGTCAGCCGCCTGGCTGCTGCACCGGCACGCCGAGGTGACCGTGTATGAGCAGAATGACTATGCCGGCGGCCATACCAATACGGTGGACGCGCCGGACACGGCCGGACCGCTGCCGGTGGACACGGGATTCATTGTCTTCAACGAGCGCAATTACCCGAACCTCACCCGGCTGTTCCGGCTGTTGAACGTAAAGAGCCACGCCAGCGACATGTCTTTCGCCGCTTCCATAGATGATGGCGAGGTGGAATGGGCCGGCGACAATCTCAGTACTGTGTTCGCCCAGCGCCGCAATCTGTTCAGTGCCGCCCATTGGCGCATGCTGCGGGACATCCTGCGTTTCAACCGCGACGCCAAGCGCGCGCTGCTGGAAAATCTCGGCACCAGCATTACCCTGGGTGAGTTTCTGGATCAGCACGTCTACAGCGACGAGCTGCGCTACTGTTATCTGCTGCCCATGGCGGCAGCCATCTGGTCCTGCCCCATGGACACCATGCTGGATTTCCCGGCGCGGAGCTTCCTGCATTTCTGCGACAACCACTGTCTGCTAAATGTGGTAAACCGGCCTCAATGGCGCACGGTGACCGGCGGCAGCCGCGAATACGTGCGCAAGCTCATGCAGCCGCTGGGTGAACGCCTGCAGCTCAACAGCGCCGTAGTTCAAGTAAAGCGCACGTCCAATGGTGTGCGCGTGAAAGATCAGGATGGTCACGAAGCAAATTACGACCGGGTGGTGATGGCCGCGCACGCTGATCAGAGCCTGGCGATGTTGGCGGATGCGAGTGAAATGGAACACACGGTGCTCGGTGCATTCAAATATCAGGATAACCGTGCCCTATTGCACACCGATCAAACCCTGATGCCGAAACGTCGCAAGGTCTGGGCCTCCTGGAATTATCTTGCCGATGATTCCCATGACGACAGCGCACGTGTATCCGTCAGTTACTGGATGAACCGTCTGCAGAAACTTGTCACGCCAAAAGACTACTTCCTCACGCTCAACCCGCTACGCGAACCGGTGGCGGAAAGCGTGGTGTATGAAACCCATTATGAGCACCCGGTATTCAGCCGCGAAGCCATGCAGGCCCAGGAAAAACTCGACCTTGTGCAAGGCGTGAACAGAACCTGGTTCTGCGGCGCCTGGTGTGGCTTTGGTTTTCACGAGGATGGCCTGAAATCCGCCATGCGCGTGGTGCAACACATGGGGCATGCAATCCCCTGGCTGACGCCGGCTTTGCCAGACCCGACCGCGCCACGGCGGCAGCCCGGCTGGGCGCAACCGGCCCTGGAAGACGCATGAACAGCCATCTGTACCGCGGCAAGGTCATGCACCAACGCATGCAGCAGGTGGCGTACCGTTTTGTGTACGACGTGTTCAATCTGTACCTGGACATTGATGAACTACCGGCGTTGCAGCAGAAATGCCGGTTGTTTTCCCATAACCACTTCAACCTGTTCAGCCTCTACGACCGCGATGTAGGCGCCCGCGAGAACACGCCCCTGCGTCCCTGGCTGGAACGCCTGTTGCGTCAGCGCGGCATCGAACTCGCCGGCGGCAAGGTCTTTCTGCTGTGCTACCCGCGTATTTTTGGCTACGTATTCAACCCCCTGAGCCTGTGGTACTGTCATCACAGTGATGGCAGCCTGAGCGCCATTGTGTGTGAAGTGCACAACACATTTGGGGAAACGCATCATTACATTCTCGCGCCTGCGCACGGCGGTGTCATGGTATGGGATGCGGAATACCGGACGCGCAAAGCATTCCATGTCTCACCGTTCGTGCAGCCGCAGGCGGAATACCATTTTCATTTCAGTGCACCAGGGGAACGCGTGCGTGTGCTCATTAATGAATTTACCAACGATGCGCCCTTGCTGAACGCCGGCATGACGGGCACGCGCCTGCCCCTGAACGATGCCACCCTGTTCGGTTTGTTCATGCGCATACCCTTTTTAACCCTGAAAGTGATTGGCCTGATCCACTGGCAGGCCTTGAAAATCTGGCTGCGCGGCGCGCCTTTCTACAAGAAACCTGCACGGCCTGCTGAAGGAGTGACGAGCGGATGGACAGCGCCGAACGAATGACAGCCGCGTACAGCGGCCGGCAGACACTTTTACTGCGCCTGCTTTTGAAGGCCGCGCGGCACATTCGCGTCGGCAAACTCAAGCTCGTGGCACCCGATGGCACGCCGTATACCTTCGAGGGCACCGAAGCGGGGCCGCAGGCAACATTGATTCTACGCAACCTGGCTGCGGTGCGCCGGCTGCTGTTCAGCGGCGATATGGGCCTGGCAGAAGCGTACATGGACGGCCAGTGGGACACACCGGACCTGATGGCACTGCTGGAACTGGGTCAGCGCAACGCCCAAGCACTGCGAAAAGTGGAAGAGCCCGGCCCCCTGAATCGCATGTTGAGCAATCTCATCCAGGCCTGCCGGCGCAACACCCGGCGCGGGGCGCGCAAGAACATCGCCTATCACTACGATCTTGGCAACGACTTCTACAAGTTGTGGCTGGACGAGAGCCTGACGTATTCCAGCGCGGTTTTCGCCGACCCACAACAGCCATTACTGGAAGCGCAGCAAAACAAGTACCGGCACATGCTCGAACTCCTGCAGCTCAAGCCGGAGCACCACGTGTTGGAAATCGGTTCCGGTTGGGGTGGTTTTGCGCTCTATGCCGCCCGTCAATCCGGTTGCCGGGTCACCAGCGTCACCCTCTCGGAAGAACAGCTCAAGGAAGCCCAGGCCCGCGCCGCCACGGCGGGTTTGGCGGATCGCGTGCAATTCCAATTACGCGATTATCGCGATGTGCATGGGCAGTACGACCGCATCGTGTCCATCGAAATGTTCGAGGCAGTAGGCGAACATTACTGGAACACGTATTTTAACACGCTGTGTGATTGTTTCAAGCCGGATGGCCGCGCCGCCATCCAGGTTATTACCATCAACGACGCGGCGTTTCCAAAATACCGCAAGACCACGGATTTTATCCAGCGCTACATCTTCCCCGGCGGCATCCTGCCCTGCCCTTCCCGCTGGGAACAATGTGTGCGGGCCGCGGGCTTGCGCACCGAATCCCGGAGTTTTTATGGCCACGACTACGCCGGCACACTCCGTTGCTGGGACGAACGCGTGCGTGCGCAACATCACGCCATCCTGGGCCTGGGATTCGACGAACGCTTCCTGCGCATGTGGCATTACTACATGGCGTATTGCCATGCGGGCTTCATCACCGACCACGTCAGCGTGATGCAGACCGCCATTGTCAAGAACGCCTGAGGAATTTTCATGAAACGCGCAATCTTACTGCTCATTCCCCTGCTACTGGTTTTTGCCGGCTGCGCATCGGTCACGCCGAGCGATTATGCCAGCCAGCAACCGCAACTCGACATGGTGAAATACCTGACCGGGCACACAACCGCCTGGGGGATTGCCCAATCGCGTTCCGGCGAAGTGGTGAAACGTTTCCGAATCGAAATGACCGGCGTGCCGACAGACAACAACGCCGTGAAGTTACATGAACACGATATCTACAGCGACGGCAAAACCGAGGACCACGACTGGCTCATCCGCGA
>JBOIAY010000021.1:0-3341 GCA_050739255.1 Gammaproteobacteria bacterium | reverse complement strand
GGGTGGGCCTGCGGCTCTTTGACCGGCGCACCGCCTGGTGCGCGGCGCTGCTTCTGGGCGCGAGCATCTACTACGTCATCATGGGGCATTTCAACACGCTCGACATGGGCGTGTCGTTTTTCATGTGCCTGTCCATATTCGCGTTCCTGTTTGCAATGCAGGCAGCGGACGACGGGGACATGGGCAGGCGCCGCGGCTGGATGTATGCGGCCTGGGCGGCGGCGGCGCTTGGAATGTTGAGCAAGGGACTTGAAGCCGTCGTGTTGCCGGCGCTGGTGTTCATCATTTACACGCTGATCACGCGCGACTGGAAACGCTGGAAGCAGTTGCACTGGTACGGCGGCGTGTTGATCTTTCTGATTATCGCGGCGCCTTGGTTCGCAGTCGTGAGCCTGCGCAATCCGGATTTTTTCTATCACTTTTTTATCTTTGAGCATTTCTACCGATTCCTCACGCCGGAGGCGCATCGCACCCAGCCCTGGTGGTTCTTCATTCCCATTTTGCTGTTCGGGTTGTTGCCGTGGTGGCCTCAGTTTGCGCGCGCCATCGTGAGCCCGTTCCGGCGCCCGGACAAGCTGCCACGGCCCATCGGCTTCAAGCACGTGCTGTTCCTGTTGACCTGGTGCGTGGTGGTATTTGTGTTCTTTTCATTTTCCGATTCCAAGCTGGCAAGTTATATTCTGCCGATATTTCCTGTGCTCGCGCTGATCGTCGGGCGTGAACTTGCGCACTGCCGCCGTGGCGACGTGCTCATCAGTGCCATTCTGTGCATGGCGCTGGCCATCGCCGGGCTGTGGCTGGCACCGCTGTTGCAAACCGACGGCGGCAATGTATCGTTGGCACTTTATAAGGAGATTCTGCCCTGGCTGGTGGCGGGCTGTGGGTTCCTGCTGATCATCGCCATCGTCGGTTTCTTGACGGCGTATTTCCGGCAAGTGAGTGTGGGCATGGCCTTGATCGGCGCAGGACTTTTCCTCGCCACCCAAGTAGTTACCACGGGTGCCCAGGCCTTGTCGCCGGTATATTCTGGGCGCTCGCTGGCAAAACAAATCAACGCCTATAACAAACCCGGTATCCCGTTCTATAGCATTAATGACTACCAGCAATCGTTGCCATTCTATCTCAAGCGCACCATGACCCTGGTGGCGTACCAAGGCGAGTTGGCTTTCGGAATCAGTCGCGAGCCGGAGAAGTGGATTCCGGACCTGGATACCTTTATAAAGCACTGGCAGAGCGATCCGGTGGCACTGGCGGTGATGCCCACCGCCACCTACGACAAGCTTGAAAAAGAGGGTGTGCCCATGCAGGTCATTGGCCGGGATCCGGAGCGTGTCGCGGTGAGGAAACCATGAATCTAATCAGTTTTTTGCTGGTGATCGCCGGCGTGCTCTTGAATGCCGCCGCGCAATTGCTGCTCAAGGCAGGCGTTAGCCGCGTGGGCGTCATTCACTTGCAGTTGAACACTGTTCTCAGCGCCGGCTGGAAGCTGGCATTCGAGCCACACATCCTGGGCGGTCTCGCGTGCTACGTAGTGAGCGTGGTGGTATGGATCCTGGCGCTCTCGCGTGTGCCGGTGAGCATCGCCTATCCGATGCTGTCGCTGGGTTATGTAGTGGTCGCCGTGGCCGCGTGGTCGGTATTCGGCGAGACCCTGGGTGCAATGCGGATTACCGGCATCGCGGTCATCATCGTGGGCGTCTATCTGTTGGCCAGAGGCTAGAACAGGAATGAGCGAGTATCTGCCATTCACCCGTCCGAGCATTGACGAGGAAACCATCGAAAACGTCGGGGAAGTGCTGCGCTCCGGCTGGATCACCACGGGTCCCAAGGTAGCACAGTTCGAGAAGGAACTGGGCGAGTACCTGGGCGGCCAGAGATTCGTGCGCACGTTCCTGCACGCCACCGGCGCGCTGGAAGAAGCGCTGGTGATCGCGGGAATAAAATCAGGCGATGAAGTAATCGTGCCGGCGATGACCTTTGCGGCGACCGCCAACGTGGTGCTGCGCCTGGGCGCAAAGCCGGTGCTGGTGGACGTAGACCTCAAATCCCGCAGCCTGCTGCTGGATCAGACTGTGGCGGCAATCACGTCGAAAACCCGCGCGATCATGCCGGTGCATCTGAACGGCCTTGCTGTGGATCTGGATGGTGTGTATACGCTGGCGAATAAACACAATCTGCGCGTAGTCGAAGATGCCGCGCAGGCCATCGGAACCTCTTACAAGGGCCGCAAGATCGGTTCCTTCGGCGACCTTGTGGTATTCAGTTTTCACTCCAACAAGAATCTCACCACCATCGAAGGCGGCGCTGTGTCGCTGGCCGACGCGGACGAAACGCGACAACTCGAGATTCTGCGCTTTCACGGCATCACCAAGCTGCCGGACGGCACCATGGACGTGACCCGCGCCGCCAGCAAGCACAACATGACCGACGTGGCGGCCTGTGTGGGTCTTGGCCAGCTCAAGCATCTGGATACATTCAACAAGAAGCGCCGCCAACTGGCGTATCGCTATTTCGAGTTGCTGGGCGACGAAACACTGGGCGTGGTCCCGGCGCGCGGGGATGAGGGCCACAGTTGGCACATGTTCACGTTGCTGCCGCACTATAATCGCGCCTGTCCGGACCGCAAGACCCTGCGGGATCGCATGCACCGCGAATACTCCATCGGGCTGGGCATCCATTATCAAGCGCTCAATCAGTTCACCTTGTACAAGAATATGGGTTACCGTGAAGGCCAGTTCCCGAACGCCGAACGCATCGGCCGTGAAACTGTGACGCTGCCGCTGTTTCCCGGCATGGCGCTCTCCGACGTGGATCGGGTATGCGAAGCCCTGGCCGGCTGTTTCAAAGCCGCCTGAAGCGAGGACAAAATGGCAGAGCCGAGAAAATCCCGCGTTCCGAAAGTCTCCGTGGTAATCCCCGTCTATAACGAGGAAGAATCTCTGCCGGGCCTGTTCACGCGCCTGTATCCCGCGATGGACGCGCTGGGGCGCAGCTATGAATGCGTGTTCGTGGACGATGGCAGCGCCGACCGTTCCACGGCGTTGCTGCGCGAGCAGTTCGAGAAACGCCCGGTGGTCACGCGCGTGGTGCTGTTGCAGAGCAATTTTGGCCAGCACGCGGCCATCCTCGCCGGTTTCAGCGCCTCTCGTGGTGAAGCCGTGATCACGCTGGATGCAGACCTGCAGAACCCGCCGGAAGAAGTCGGCAATCTGCTGCTCAAGATGGACGAAGGTTACGATTACCTGGGCACCATCCGCCGCAAGCGCCAGGATTCCGCGTGGCGCAAACTGGCTTCGCACATGATGAATCATCTGCGGGAGCGCATTACCAAGGTGCGCATG
>JBOIAY010000020.1:0-5485 GCA_050739255.1 Gammaproteobacteria bacterium | reverse complement strand
CGGCGATGCTGGAGGTGACCGCGGAATTGCCGATGTTGGTGTTGATCTTCACCAGGAAATTGCGGCCGATGACCATGGGCTCCAGTTCCGGATGGTTGATGTTGGCGGGGATGATGGCGCGGCCGCGGGCCACTTCCTCGCACACGAATTCGGGTGTGATGACAAGGGGAATCAACGCATCAAATGAATGTCCAGGATGCTGCCGCAGCAGCGCTGTATAACGTGGATCACGACGCATTTCTTCAAGCCGCAGGCTCTCACGGATGGCGATGTATTCCATTTCCGGCGTCACCAAGCCGCGGCGCGCGTAATGCATCTGGGTGACGTTGGCGCCGGCTTTGGCGCACTTCGGTTTGGGCGGCTGCGGGAAACGGATATCCGCGAGCTTCACGTCCCTGTTCCTGCGCCGTGTGTACTCAGAGGTGAAATCGTTCAGCTGTTGTGTGTCGCCGCGCTCTGCGATCCATGGTTCGCGCAACGCCGGCAGACCGGCCAGCAGATCTATATGCGCTGCCGGATCGGTGTATGGCCCGGAAGTATCATATACAGGGATGGGAGGATTGGCCTCGGCGCCGTGCAACGCCGGCGTGTCCGACTGGCGTACTTCGCGCATACCAACGCGTAGATCGGTTCGCGAGCCGGCGATGAACAGCTTGCGGGAATTTGGATAGGGCCGGGTGGCGTCTTCGGAAAGTTGCGTGGTGCGGCGGATGAATTCTTCGGGTACAGCGCTCATGGTGTGTCCTCATGGACCGAGCGCAGGGAGAGAATGGGCGGCGGGCAGTACCGTCGGAGCATTCCCTACGCCGGTGTAATCCAGGTTCAGGTTCCAAGGGTTCCAACCAACCTGCAAAACCTGCTGCGCTTGGCATAACGGTGTTGCTCGCACGCTCAACCATATCGCGACGCAGTCCTGCTCCGCTCATGGTCCAGGGCTAGCTTCCTGTCAGCCCGCTCGCCATATATATGGCGAGCCCTCATGTACTAGCGTGTACACTCAGGTTTTTCGCATGCTCGCGCCTTGTCCTGCCTGCGCTCGCTACGGTTTTGCTGGTGATTGTATCTCAGCCCTTTCGGGCACCCCCAGCTCGACGGACATTACCCTATTACAGAAGACCGCATGTTACAAGTTGAATTCTCATACCCCTGATTACCCTCGCCTCTTCGCGGGAGAGGGAATGAGGTATCGGCGATTTATAGTTGTACGGGCTTACAGCGATGCTGATGCCAGAGCTGCCTTGGCTTGCTTGTAATCCGGATCGAGGTTCAGCGCGGCCACGTATTGAGCTTTTTCGTTAACTTTGTCTCCGGCGATGGCATACAGCATGCCGAGCTGATAGTGCGCCTGCTTGTAGGTCGGTGTACCGGGTAGCCAGTCGTGCGGCAACGTCAAAAACTTATGCAGGTCCTGAATTCCTTGTTGTACCTGGACTTTGCCAAGTGCCGCCGCTTGACCGACTCCATAATAGTTCACACTGTTCGTCGGATTCTTGTTGATACCGTCCTTGAACGCTGTAATTGCATCGGCGTAACGATCCTGGCTCAGGAGAAACGCCCCCAGCCAATAATCGCCGTTGCCGGCCTTGTCGAGTTTCGCGGCTATGCGCAAATATGTTTCGGCCCTCTGATTATCCTTGTGCTCCTGCGCCAGGGTGGCGCGTACTGCCGCCGCCTGCACGGCATCAAGCTTGTCCAGGGCGGCAATCTGTTTATCGGCCTTGTCCAGACTACCGCCGGCAATGCCCGGCGCCAGAATGTAATACTTGGCCAAACCGGCACGCGCCTGGGCATCGTCCGGATCCAGTTGTACGGCGTGCTGAAATGCGTCCCGAACTTTGTAAGCGATACCAAGCTGGCTGAAGATGCTCACATCGTGGACGTATTGACCGTAGGCTACGCCCAGCAACATCTGGTAGGTCGCGTCCTGGGGAGCAAGCACAATCGCCTTGTGTGCCCAGACAACACCGGCCTTGTTCTGCCCGCGCGCGAGATTAACCGTGGCCATACCGGCCGCTGCTTCGGCATCTTGCGGGTCTTTCTGCAAACCGGCCTGGAAGTACGTCTGCGCGCCGGCGTAATTCTCCGTTTCCAGCATCTGCATACCGGGACTATTGGGCATGGCCGCGCTGGCCGTAAAGGAAAAAAGAATTGCCGCCACGGATATGAACGCTGTCACTGCAAACATGATCACTACACCAGCTCTCCATTAAACAGAATGTCCGACTCACGCACTGATATTCAAACGCAATTTCTGCGCATGCAGCGTCGCCACGCGGCGCCCTTTCCACACCACGAATATGACCTTTCCCGTCCCCACTCGGGGGGTTGGAAGGCGCCTCCTAAAATAAAACGGTGATTTCTTGTTCTGGCAGGGTAAAACCTATCAGGCGGCTGCATTATACACGATTTGAGCCCGCGCCGGATTGCTGTTTGGCGACGGGCGGCTGCAAAAAGCCGGCAAACGGCATTAGTCTTGGAGTTTCAGGGTGGTTATGTCTGAGCCATCAACATAAATGATGCACTGGTAAGATCCCCAGCGCGCCCAGGATGATTCCGGCGGGTTCTCTACATCGCAATCGCCAAGAATTGCATGCTGCTCGTAGCTGCCGGTCAAGTGAGCCGCGTGATGGACTGGATTTACTGTACCACGGGCAATCTCCGTACCATTTATATACAGGATTATGGTGTCAGATAACGTGCCGGAATAGTTCTTCGCAATGATCGTCCAGTTTGCACCCTTTCCAGAAGGATCAGTCACCATTGCCGGCGATGATTGCAAAATGCTTGTGCAGCTTGTCAGCAGAACGATAAATGCAAGCATTGGCATATGCTTCATGTCATCATCTATTCTCGAAAGCAGCAACTTGCTTGCGCCCGCTTAGCATATGTATCCATAGCTCTTTGCCTCATATCGCTGCCAGTGCCTTTTTGGCTTCCTTGAAATCCGGATCGAGTTTGAGCGCAGCTTCATATTGCGCCTTCTCGTTAACCTTGTCGCCCGAGATGCCATACAGCATACCGAGCCGGTAATGCGCCCACTTGTAGGTCGGAGTATCGGGATGCCAGTCATGTGGCATGGTCAGATATTTCTGCAGGTCCTCAATTCCTTCCCGGATTTGGATCTTGCCAAGTACCGCAACACGGCCGACTTGATAGTAGTTATCGCTGTTCGTCAGGTCTTTACGAATGCCGTCCTCGAAGGCAGCGATCGCTCCAGGAAAATGGTTCTGGTTCGCGAGAACCAAGCCCAATTGGAGATCACTTTTGCCGGTCTTGTCGAGTTTAACGGCAGCGCGCAGGTAACCCTCGGCTTGCTTGTCATCCTTATTCTTCATCGCCGATGTGGCACGAGCAATGGCCGCCTGAACGGGATCGAGCTTGTCCAATGCCGCAATCTGTTCGTTGGCCTTGTCGGTACTGCCACCGGCAATGCCCGGTGCCGCGATGTAATACTGGAACAGACTGTATTGCGCGTCGGCATTATCCGGATCCAGTTGTACAGCCTGTTGGTACGCCGCGAGAATCTTGTGGGCGACACCGAACTTGCTGAAGAAGCCCACATCATTAACATACGCCGCATACGCGTCGCCCAACAAGATTTGATACGCAGCATCTTTAGGCGCAAGCGCTGCAGCTTTCTGCGCCCATTCCACACCGGTTTTGTTCTGTCCCTGCGCCAGATAGACCTTGGCCATATCCGCTGTAGCCGCCGCGTCCTTCGCATCCTTCTGCAAGGCTGCCTGGAAATACGCCTGGGCGCCAGCGTAATTCTCCGTTTCCAGCATTTGCATGCCCGGATTAGACGGAACTGCCGCATTCGTGACAAAAGTAAAGACCAGACACGCGAGGACGAAAGCGGTTGGTAGTAGATATTTCATGTTCATTCTCCTTAAAACCAATGAATTCTAGTTGTTCGCCTCGAGGCTTTGCTGACAATCGCTCACGTCCTTGTCCTGAATCACCGCATACGGCTTGAACGCCGGAACGTCCGTGGCGATCGCATCCTGCAGATGCTCAAGCTTTTGTGCGCTGGTGCAGATTGGCAGCACGGTCTTTTTGAATTCCGATGCACTCTGATTGGCTTTCTGTTCAATTTCCTTGTCGCTTTTGCCGCTGAACAGGCCGCTGAATACGTCGCCCACAATACCAACCGCAAATCCGCCCGCATGCTTGGCAATCGTCAGCCCTTCTTGTTCCATCTGTTGCGTAGTCTCCACGTAATGCACCAGGTTATCCTGATCCTGTGAAGAGGTAGTTATACTTTTACCTTCGACCGTCAATACCCCATCCTGCGTGATGACTGCCTGATGTCCTTCATCGTTGGTGATAATCACACGCCCATCCTTTGTTTCTATGCTGTGACGGCCGTTGCTGAACAGATAATTGAAATTGTTACCAGCTTGCGGCGTACCCCTTGAGCAGCCGGAGAGAACAAGTAGGGACAAAGCAGATAGGAGTATTACAGACCTCATATAACACCTCCAACAATTGCATATCCGAACGTATCATGCCTTCCGCAAGGCATCGGCCACCCGCAAACGGGTGATCCCCAGCATCGGCATCAGCGCTGCCATAACTCCAAAAAAGATAATCAACAGAATCCCCAATACGGCCGCACTCCAAGTCATACCGAAGGCTCTAAGGGTATAGCCCACATAAGGCGTCAGCAGACGTGTCACTGCATACCCCAAGATCAGACCCAGAACTCCGCTCGAAACGACTAGTAGCAAAGATTCCCGGAACACCAGCAATATCAGCCATGACGGTTTGAAACCAAGTGCCCGGAACATGGCGAATTCCGCTATGCGTTCCTGAACCGACTGAGCCATGGTGTTGCCGATGATGAGCAGCATGCTAAAGAATACAGCGATTCCTACGTAGGTCACTATGGCGCTGATGTTGGCAAACTGCCTTAGATAACCGATAGAAGATGCTTCCTCAGATTGCGTCACGGTCTGTTGTGTGGAGTTTTCAAATAGTCTGTCGATAGCATCGGAAATCTCAGCAGCATCGCGCGGATCTTTGATCCGCTCCCTGTAGTTACCCACCCTGTTCTGCTTCTGGATGTTGCCAATTCCTTGGTTGTAATACTGATAATGTGCCGTAAAATAACTCTGGTAGGTCGTGGGTAGATCCGTGTGGTAAATACCGTCCAGATGGAAATACCAGGTGGTGCTGCCATCTTTTTGCATAGGGCCGTCTTGCAGGGGGATAGTTTCGCCGAGTTTCCAGCCCATGTGCTTGACCAGTTGTACACCAGCGATGGCGCCCTGCTGGTCCGCCAGCCATACCTGTATTTGGGCTGTCGGCACATGAAATTCTGGGAACACCTTAAGATATTGGTCGACGTTGGTTACATCGACTGAGAACCTGTTCTTTGTATCCCTGAAGTAACCGTGGAACCCGGCTAGATAAACCACCGCGGTCACGCCTGGCACAGCGGCAATCTTTTTGTAATAACTCAAGGGCAGCCCCAAGTCTGCGG
>JBOIAY010000019.1:0-4345 GCA_050739255.1 Gammaproteobacteria bacterium | reverse complement strand
TCGCGGATGATGTCGTTGCAAAGCTCGACGCATTCGTCGCACACGTACACCGACGGGCCGGCAATGAGCTTGCGTACCTCATGCTGGCTTTTGCCGCAGAACGAGCAGTACAGCAGTTTGCCGCCGTCCTCGCCTTTGCCGCGTGTTTCGTCTGCCATGTCTTCCACCTCTGAGAATGCCCGGAGCTTCGGCTCCGTTGAACCACTATGGGGATTTTCACCGCCCGCTTCAATAGCAACCCCAGTCCTTTTGAGTCTTCCGCCCGGACTCCGTTCCTTCAGGCCTTGACGGCGCGTTGCTCCAAGACCGAATCCACCAGGCCATACTTGACCGCTTCGACCGCGCCCATAAAGCGATCCCGCTCCGTATCCTGTTGAATTTGCTCAATAGTTTGGCCGGTGTGTTTGGCCATAATCTGGTTCAGCCGCTCACGCAGATGCAGGATTTCCCGGGCATGAATGTCAATATCCGTGGCCTGGCCCTGCACGCCGCCCAAGGGCTGGTGGATCATCATCCGCGAATGCGGCAGGCAGTAGCGTTTGCCCTTGGCGCCGCCCGTCAGCAGCAATGAACCCATGCTGGCCGCCTGGCCCACACAGATGGTGGACACGTCCGGTTTCACGAACTGCATGGTATCGTAGATGGACAGACCCGCAGTAACCGAACCACCGGGTGAATTGATATACAGGCTGATATCCTTGTCCGGATTTTCGGATTCCAGGAACAGCAACTGCGCCACCACCAGATTGGCCACGTAGTCGTCAATCGCGCCCACGATGAATACCACCCGCTCCTTGAGCAGACGTGAGTAGATGTCATAGGAACGTTCCCCGCGGGCGGTCTGTTCCACCACAATGGGAATGAGGTTGAGTCCCTGGATATCGCTGGTTTTCTTCATGTGTTTCCTGATTTAGTAGGCCATTTCAAGTGGGCGCATGATCCTATTCCGCTACTCCAGATACCTTGCCTTCTCCGGTACTCGCGCTTTCTTTTACTTCGTGTTCATGCTCGTGGAAGTGCATCAGTTCCTGAAAGCTTGTGGGTTTGTCTGTCACTACCGCCTTGTCCAGCAGCCAATCCACGGTCTGGTCCTCTAGCACCAGCGTTTCCAGTTGCCGCATGACCGCTTTATTCGAACGCAGGCTGCGCAAGGCCTCCGCCGGATTGCTGTAATCGCCTGCCATACTTTCGAGACGTTCTTCGACGCGTTTGCTGTCCACGCGCAGTTGTTGATTGCTGATGATTTCGCCGATGACGAGACCCAAGCTGACGCGCCGCCTGGCCTGCTCTTCAAACAATTCGCGTGGCAAATCCATGCTTTGCTTGTTATCCTTGACGCCCATGCGCATCAGCGCATCCTGGCGCAGATGCTCGATCTCGTCATCCAGCAAGGCCTTGGGCACAGTCAAGGGATTCGCTGCCAGCAAGGCTTCAAGTACCTGGTCCTTCATGCGCCGGCGTACCGTCTCAGCCATTTCCTTGCGCATGTTCTCGGAAACTTCGGCGCGCAGCTTGGCAATGCCGCCTTCGGATATGCCGAAACTCTTGCAGAATGCATCATCCAGTACCGGCAGCGTCTGCGCGTCCACGCGATGTACTAGCACCTTGAAGCGCGCGGTTTTGCCGGCTACATCCTTGACGTGATAATCCTCCGTAAATTTCACCTCGAATTCACGTTCATCGCCGGCGCACATGCCATCCAGGCCCTGCTCGAAATCCGCCAGCATGCGGTTCTCGCCCAGTACCACGAAAACATTCTCGCCCTTGCCGCCGGCAAAACTTGCACCGTCCACGCGCCCGTCAAAATCCAGTTGTGCCCGGTCTCCCTTCCCCGCCCCGCGCCCCACAGTTTCCCATGCCGCGCGCTGATGATGCAGGTTATCCACCATGGCGTCTATGTCGGTTTCGGTGATTTCCGCCACCGGCCGTTCCACCGGAATGCCCCCGGTGCCGGCCAATGTGATCTCAGGATAGACCTCGAAGGTGGCGGTATATTCCAGATCCTTGCCGGGCGCGTTGTTGACGGTATCAATACGCGGGCCGCCGGCCGGACTCAGTTTCTCCTGCACGAACGCCTCGTTACAGGTATCGCGCAGCAAATCGCCCAGGACTTCCTGGCGAACTTCGCTGCCAAAGCGTTTCTTCACCACCTCGAACGGTATCTTTCCAGTGCGAAAGCCGTTGAGTTTGGCGCGCTTACCCAACGATTTGAGCCGCTGCTCCACTTCCTTTTCCACGCGCTCGGCCGGTATCTGCACCTTCATGCGGCGCTCCAGACCCGCGGTCGTCTCGATTGAAACCTGCATTGACTGTTTCCCTCTCAAAGTCCGGCGATTGCCGGATCATGTACCCTGAATCACCGCCGAATGCCTGCACTGGTGCGAAAGGAGAGACTCGAACTCTCACGGGTTACCCCACTGGAACCTAAATCCAGCGCGTCTGCCAGTTCCGCCACTTTCGCAAGGCTTGTGAGCCTTTATAAACAACTTCTCAAAGTATATCAAAGACTTAGGCAAACTACCGGGCCACGGACGGCGGCGGAACCCGTTTTGCGCCGCCATTATACAAACTTGAGGAATTCCCGCCCGAAAAGCATGCGGCCGGCAGGCCGCCTTACGGCGGGCTGAGGTCGCCGTCCTAAAGCCGCTGTTCGCCGACATGGCGACGGATCGCAGCACTACGACCGCCTACAGACAACCTACCGGCGTGACCCAGCATTGGTACAATGCCCGCCTACCAAACACTGGAGACGCCCGCCCTAACGAAACACCGCAGAAGGAACGCACCGGTTCGCCAAAGGCGGAATATTCCGATTTCCCATTGAGCCTTTTCAAATGCGAAACCAAAATTATCAGGAGAACCCAATGCGTCACCCCCTGCTGCCGTCATGTGTTTTCGTGCTTGCGGCGCTCGTCCTCGCTGCGCCATCCGCCTTACCCGCGCCCGCCACACCCGCCGCACACAGTGCCTCGCATCCACCCAAAGTGCCGGCCGCCTACAATAAGTTCGTGAAGGGTGCGGCGATTACACCCGGACTCATCCCAATCATACACAAGGCGGGCAAGGTGTATCTCTCGCTCAGCCCGTCGCAATTGGGCGAGGATTTCATCGAAACGTCCGTGCCGTCCAGTGGTTTGGGCGGCCTTGGACCCGCGCAAGGTGAGCCGTACGTGGCGCCCGCGCGTATCCTGCACTTCGAGCGCGCCGGCAATCAGGTCGTGCTTCGCTGGCCGAATCGCTACGCCCTCACCCAGCCCGGTTCCCCACAGGCGACAGGCGTGCGTAACTCGCTTCCCAACTCCATCATCGCCGTCGTGCCGATCTCCGCGCAGGACCACGACCACGTCGTAATCTCGGCCGATGCGTTCTTGGGCGATGTCGCCGATCTCGCCGACACGTTCAACGCGCGCGAGAAGAACCCGGCACACCGCTACAGGCTCAACGCGAAGAAGACATTCTTTCTTCAAACCAAGGCGTTCCCGCTTAACGACGTGCTGCGCGTGGATCAGAGCTGGGTTGCGCCCGAAGCGACACCGAAGTTCGACAATGCGCCGGATTCGCGCTATGTCGAAGTGCGCATGACCTACAACCTCATCGCCGCTCCGCACGATAATTATGTGCCGCGCATCTACGATCCGCGCGTCGGCTATTTCTCCGAACCGTTAATGAATTTTGCGACCGACAGCGAGATGCAACGGGCGGTGCACTACATCACACGCTGGAATTTCGGCAAGCGAATCTCGGTGGCGCCGTTCAAAGCGACGAGCCCGATTGTGTTTTACCTGAGCGACGACATTCCGATGGAGTACCGCGAGACCGTTCGTCAAGCGTTGCTCACCTGGGGTCAGGCCTTCACACGCGTCGGAATCCTCAATGCCATCCAGTTGCGAAATCAACCCCACACGCCGGGCTGGGATCCCGACGACATCCGCCACAACATGGTGCGCTGGATTGACACCAGTTCTCCGGCATTCGGCGCGGAAGCGCTCTTGATCACCGATCCGCGTACCGGTGAGGAATTGAATGTTGGCGTGAACTTCGATGCCGTCATGGGTTTGGACGGAAGACTGATCTACAAGTACATCATCGCGCCGGCCCGCGGCTTGCCGGATACCAAGATCGTGGAGCAGAAGTTCGCTGCCGCATTCATCCGCATGGTGGTTCTGCATGAGTCGGGTCACGATATGGGCTTGCAGCACAATTTCATCGGTTCGATGGCGTACACCGCGAAAGACCTGCAGAGCAAGTCCTTCACCGGCAAGTACGGCGTTGCCAGCTCCGTCATGGAATACTCACCACTCAACATTTGGCCGAAGGGCACACCACAAGGGGATTACGTGCAACT
>JBOIAY010000018.1:0-19313 GCA_050739255.1 Gammaproteobacteria bacterium | reverse complement strand
TGCGGGATTTCATGCAACTCGCGGAAGCCTATGTGCTTGGTATCTGGCCGTTCCTGGCGCTGGCGGTCATCGGATTGTTCATCCTGCGGATCAAACGCCCGGATTTCCCACGTGTGTATCGTGCGTTGGGTTACCCCGTGATTCCCGCGCTGTTTGTGCTGGCGACGTTCGTGGTGGTGGCAAATTCGCTCTACGAACAGCCCTGGTCCACCGGTGCCAGCATCGCAATCACGCTGGTCGGCATACCGCTGTATTTCATCTGGATCTATTGGCAGCGGCGTGAGCAACGGCTCGCATGACAATGCGCATACCGTCTGGAAACACAACAACAGTTTTGAAAAAATCTAAGTTCACCATGTCTTTTAGCTGGCTGCCGGACGCCAAACTCGATCCGCACCCTCGGCGTACCTGGCTGGTGGAGTGTTGCTTCGACCTTGCGGTACTCGCACTCTATCGCAGAGAAGCTATCTGGCCACCCGGCTTCCGGCTGGCGCCGGGAACGCTGATCATCTCCAATCACCAGCGCGATGCGGACGTGCCGATTCTCGCCACGGCGCTGTGCCAGCGCGAGGGTGTGCATTTTCACCAGCCGCTGCCGTTCTTTGCCGCCCGCGAGGATCTGTTCCGCCGCGGGTTCCTGGCCGAGTACGCTTTCGGTTGGCCGCGGTTCCTACAGGCGCCGCTCGGGGCGATTTCGCTCGGCTGGTTGTTCCGCATCGCGCGCTGCGAGCCGATGCGCCGTCTGCGCGAATTCACTCTGGCCGAAACCCTGGACGTACTTTCCGAGGTGGGGTTTGACCAAGCCGATCCCATGACCGTATTCAACGCTCGCGGAAGGTGTGAGATCACGGCGGTGCTTGGGAAACTGCCGCGGCATGTCTGCGACATAAACCCGCGACGACTGGGCCAATTACGACTTTCACATTGGGGCTTGCGCCGGCTGCGAGTCGCGACTTTCCGGGTGGTCAAACCAGCCTTTCATGCCACGATCGCGGCGCAACTGCAGCGCTTCGCGAGCGTGCTGGATGCGGGGCGCTCGCTATACTTCGCGCCCGAGGGCGTCATCTCAACAAGCGGCAAATTCGGCCGCATCCGAGCAGGCGCCAGACAAGCGTGCAGATTGGCCTCCGCACCGCCGCAAGTCCTGCCGATCGCGCTGAGCTATGATGCGCTTGGACCCGGCCGGCCGCGTATCATCATTAACGTGGGTGAACGCGGACATGCTCCCGATCCATCCAGGCAAGAGTCTTTCGCTGCGAGCTTGCGCCATGTCATCCTGAAACTTTACATCGTGACTCCCAGCCACCTGATTGCCAAATTTCTTGTCGCCGGCCCGGCGCAGTTCACCACGCAAGCATTTGCCGAGTGGCTGCACCATGGGGCCGCAACCATCACCTCCACTGGCTTCATGCTCGACCCGCTGTTCTCGCAGCGCCCTGTTGAAAACCTCGCCAGCGAACGTCTTCGCTGGCTCGTACGCAAGGGACTCATTGCGCGCGAAGCGACGGGTTGGCACAATTGCTGGCCGCGGGATGCCACTCCGGGCTGGCGCAAACCCGCGAATGTGGTGCCTTATCTTGCCGCGGCACTCGACGATCTCGCGCCTGAATTTGCCCGGATGGCCGTCTCGTGAAGGCCCGCCGCACACTACGCCATCTCGCCCAGCCTGTGTTCATCCTGCCGGTGCTGCTCGCTACGGCGCTGCTGATCTTCGCTTTCAAACTCGGCAATCTTGGCAAGGTGATCGAGCGCGTGCAGGCAATCCCGATCTGGATCCTCGCTATTGCACTGGGGTTCGCAGTCATCTACCTCGCGCTCAAGGCATTGCAATTGCACCTGCTGTTGGTCAATCTCGGCGTACGGCCTGCCTGGCGTCCGTTCGCGCTGGCATTCGCGGTCGGTGAACTTACCTTGACGCTGCCGTTTGGCTTGTTCACACAAAACTGGATACTGTCTGCGTCTGGCACAATCCGCATCGGCCGCAGCGCCGCGGCAACGGTTGTGATGCTGCTGGCCGAAATCGCAGTCGTACTTCTGCTGCTCGCGGTAGTTGGCATCCCGCACTGGCCTGAATTACGGCCGATCGCGATACTTGCCCTGATCGTGTTTGGTGCAATTTTATCCGGATTCCTGTTTTTCGAGCGTACGGCTCACTACCATGTGCACAAGATGAAACACCAGAGGCTGCGCCAGGCGCTGCTTGAAGGAATCGAGCTGCTCAAAGGCCTGAAACGCCTGTCCAGCCTGCGTCTGCTCGCGATCAATCTGCTGCTGGCCGCGGTCTATCTCGGTGCTCTGGTATCCGCGTTTTTTTTCGTGGGACGCGGCATGGGATTGCACTCGCTCGACTACCTGACCGCGACGACCATCTATACTTTTTCGCTTGCAGTGGTACTGCTTGGCGGCGGGTTGTTCACCCAGATCGGGACCGTGGAAGTGCTCGGCATGCTTGCGGCGCGCGCCTGGGGTATCGCCTATACCGATGGCCTTGCATTGATGCTCGGCTTTCGCCTGGTTTGGACCGGCGCCATGTGGCTGCTCAACCTGCCTGTGTTGTTTGCTCTGTGGCGCACTATCCACCCGCAGTCGAAAGGCGGACCGCCTGCGGCGTCATCCGAGAACGGCTAGGAAACGTTCCACCGAAGCGGCGCTGGAAAGACGCGGCACACCAGCCGCGGCTTCGGCGCGCGGCAGATCCCGCACGATAT
The DNA here is from genome assembly GCA_050739255.1 of Gammaproteobacteria bacterium. Classification (GTDB taxonomy): domain Bacteria; phylum Pseudomonadota; class Gammaproteobacteria; order Natronospirales; family REEB76; genus REEB76. The sequence goes on along the minus strand of JBOIAY010000018.1, from coordinate 16,605 downwards.
CGAGCTTTCTCTGCGTCGTTGACCATACGTGGCCGCACTCGCGATGAAAGCGCGCGAGATATTCCTGCTCACTTTGCCCGGGCGTTGGCACAAACAATGCGTGTTTGCCAAGCTCGGCCAGTTCCATCAGCGTAGTGTAACCAGAGCGTGTAATTACGACATGCGCACGGTTGAGCATCTCGGCCTGTCTGTGCCGTTCAAGATACCCGTACACCGTGGCGCCTTCGATCTCGCGCTGCTCGCCGGCCGCGCCCGGCCGGCCGAGCGTCACCACCCTGCGGCCGGACAGCTTCGGTAACGCGGTTAGTACGAGCTCTTCAAACAGACCACGTTGCGGTTCGATACCGGATATGGAAAAGAAATAATCAATATCCTCGGGCAGGTCCGTGCGGCTGATACTGGACAAGGGGCCGATATAAACGAGGCGGCTCTCGCCCCAGTCGAACTGCGGATCGTGTCCGAGATCGCCGGAAAGCCCGCGATTTTCCGCAACGTCCGGGATCAACACTTTCGTAAACCCCTTGAGCAGATTGCGCTGGCCCCATTCCGCCACGCGTTCTATCCAGCGGATTCGGCCAGGAATAATCTGATGTATTGAATGAAAGATGATGTAGCTCGGCACGGCGCCCGACCACACGCCGAGACGGCTGTCGGATACCACACAATCAAAACCGCGTTCGGCCACCAATTGTTCCGTCAAACGGTGCTCACGTTTGAAGCCCACCAGAACCCGCGGCATGGACAGACTCATGCGCAGGTAAAACACCACCGGATAGCGGCTGAACGGCGCGGGTGTGTCACGGAAGGGATAGTACTCACATGTGTCACCGAGTTCCGAGCGCAGCAATATCATGCCCGGACCCGGTTCCATCAGGATGGTGACTGCATCACCGCGTTCGATAAGCGCGCGAATCAACATGAGGCTGCGCGTGGCGTGGCCAAGCCCCCAGTTGTACACGCCATAGAGAACCCGTCGTGACATGAGCTGCTCTCGTGAAAATGTCTTTGTTTATTGTAACAGCCTGCTGGATTTTGACTGATCTCACGGAATGAACAGGCTGCAGAAACTCAAGATGCGTACATGAAAGAGTGCGCGTTCTGCACCCAACGGTAACACGCAGCCTTCACGGCAATACGAAGACACGTTCACCGCAACTGGTAATCGCGGCCTTTCCAGTGCGCGCCCGTTCCGCGCCAGTGGCGCCAGGCGGAATACCATGTCATGGCGAGATACAGCGTGCCGATGGGCGGCATGCCGAGACACCACCACGGCGAACGATGATAAAACCTCAGCGTCGGCAGATAACTTGCGGCCATGGCAATCCAGGCACACAACGCGAACCAGCGTGCGATCGGAAAGAACAGGCCGGCGATGGGTACCCAGCAAGCAACCAGCAACACTAAGCTGCAAAGTCCGAGCAAAGTAGTGGAATATCGCAGTTGCGTGAACGCCGAGCGCGCCACCATACGTGAAATGGAAGTGAGTGAAGCATATGCCCGGTGGCTTACGGCAGCATGCGTGAGGCCGATCCAGGTGGCATGGCCGCGCGCTTTGACCGCGCGCGCCAGCGCACAATCATCTATCAATTCGCTTCGCAACGTGCCAAACCCGCCGATCTCCGCGAGCACGCGGCTTTCAACCAGGATACAGCCCCCGGCGGCTGCAGCCAGCCGCGACGAGGGCGAGTTCGCCAGCGCAAATGGGTACAGGAGCTTGAAGAAAAACACGAAAGCCGGCATCAGAAGGCGCTCCCAGAAACCCGTCATGCGCAGCCATGCCATGAGCGACACAAGCTGCAAATTGCGTTCGCTTGCCATGCGTCTCAGTGTGGTAACGGCGCCTGGCGCAAGTTCAATGTCGGCATCCAGCAACAACAGCCAGCGGCTCGTCGTTTGTAGCCGGCCCTGTTCCAGCGCCCAGAGTTTTCCACTCCAGCCCGCGGGCAAGGGGGCACCAGGAATCACATTAGCGCCGGCGGCGCGCGCAAGTGCGGCAGTGTCGTCGCCGGATTGATCGTCAATCACGATAATCCTGGGGGCGTGGCCGGAACCGTTCAACGCGGTGAGCGTGCGGGGCAATACTCCGGCTTCATCACGGGCGGGAATCAGGACGGTGACATCGGTGACATCACCATCATGCTCATTGGAATCAACTTCAAAGCGTTCGCGCGTACTCCATGGCCGCCAAGGCGCCAGAAATATGCCTAACCAGATCAGCGCAGATGCAACAGCAAGCCCCACGACGATCCATGCCATCGGCTTGGCTCGTGATCGTCAATGATGACCGATCTGACTCACTGGAATCCGAACCTCATTCGGCGCATCTAAGCCGCGCGTGCGGTCCCCGTAAAGTACGGGCATATCGGGCGCCATTGGACCGTCGGTACGCGGACCGCGCAGGAACGCAGCGAAGGCCTTGAGAGGATGCGCAAAGGTGTCGTTCGCCGCAGTGCCTTCGAAGCCGCAGTGCGCCATGCAGTTGGCGCATTTCGGATTGCGCCCGACGCCGTAGTGATCCCACTGAGTGTTTTCCATCAGGGCCTTGAAGGTCGGCTCGTAGCCCTCGTCAACCAGCAAGTAACACGGCTTCTGCCAGCCGAACACGTTACGGCACGGCATGCTCCATGCGCTGCATTGATAGGTCTGATTTCCGCACACGAAATCGAGGAACAGGCTTGAGTGAGACAGCGGCCACTTGCTGTGCTTCGCCTTCTTGCGCTTGAAGATGTCGCGGAATAACTCCTTCGATTGCCGGCGGCCCATGAACACATCCTGGCGAGGTGCGTGTTCGTAGTGATAACCCGGCGATACCGTGATGCCGTCCACCTTGAGATCGTTGGCGGCGAAATCGAAGAACTCAACGACCTCGGCCGGCTTGGCGGTGGTGAACAGGGTGGTATTGATGTTGACGCGGAAACCACGCTTCTTCGCCGCGCGTATCGCGGACACGGCGGTATCGAATACGCCCTCACGGCCCACGCTTTCATCGTGGCGTTCACGCATGCCATCCAGATGTACCGAAAAGGTGAGGTACGATGACGGCGTGAACAGGTCGAGCTTTTTCTCCAACAGGATTGCATTGGTGCACAAATACACGAACTTGCGGCGTGCGATGATGCCCTCGACGATCTGCTTGATGTCCTTGTGGATCAGCGGCTCGCCGCCGGGAATCGATACCATCGGCGCTCCACATTCGTCCACCGCAGCGAGGCATTCCTCGACCGACAAGCGCTGTTTCAGGATAGGCGCTTCGTAGTCAATCTTGCCACAACCCGGGCAGGCGAGATTGCACTGAAACAGGGGTTCAAGCATCAGCGTCAGGGGATAACGCTTTTCGCCCTTGAATTTTTTGCCGAGGACGTAGCGCGCCACTCGATATTGCTGAACCAAAGGTATGCTCATTGTTCGATCCTCCCGGGCTTCCTTCCCGATTCGCGACTTCCTGTGCGGGGTGGTGTTGCATCCGGTATTGACCCGGATGGCTGTGTATCATTTAACTCTTTCAGATGCGCCCGAATCATCCTTACATTTTGACGGAACGGTGATGTTCACCAGTGGCCACCGGTAATTTGTCTGCAAAATCATGCCGTAACCGCCGCCATTCCATTATCAGCCACGGGGTGAATTGTTCCGAAGTAACGGCTATTTCACGATCCAGCGCCGCGGGCGCGATGAAACGCCAGGCGGCGATCTCGTTCTCGTTGACGCGCACTGGCGCGAAGCTTATGCCGACATACACCCAACACAATTCGTTCTCCGAACCCAGCGTGCCAAATGCCGCCCGGTACTGGAATTTATATACGAACTGTAACGCGCAGATGAAACCCAGCTCTTCTTTCAGCCGCCGTTGAATCGCATCCTGCATGGCTTCGCCGCGGCGCGGATGGCTACAACAACTGTTGGCCCAGTAACCCGGCCACAGGCGTTTGCTCTTGCCGCGCTGCTGCAGCAGAAGTTCACCATCGGCATTGAAAATGAACAGCGAAAACGCCCGGTGCAGAATGCCCTGGCCATCGTGGCATACGGCCTTGGTTTCATAGCCGATCTCGTGATCCGAATCGTCCACGAGCACGAGCTTTTCGGAATCGAACGAGACCACACGGCTATCGCTTGTGCTAGCCAATTTTGACCTCCATCGCCTGGTAGCCGGCGTCCTGCAAGGCTTGGACCACGCGCGCGCCGTCCTCGGGGCACATGGCGATCATTGAACCGCCACCGCCACCGCCGGTCAGTTTGGCGCCGACTGCGCCGTTGCCGCGTGCGATCTGCACCATCTCCTCGATCTCCCAGCTGGAAACCTGCAGTGCGTTGAGCTGACCCTGACAGATATTCATGAGTTCGCCAAATTGCACCAGGTCGTACGCTTCGATCGCCTTCAAACCCTGAAGTGTCAGTGTATCTATCTCGTCGAATATCCGCTCATAAAGCGCTTTGTTGCGCTTCCAGGCCTGGCGCACACGTTCCACCGTTTTTGCGGTGAGGCTCTCGACGCCGCTCAAGCCGAGCACCATGGGCAGCGGCTGCCGGAATTTCAGCGGCCGTATCAAAGGCGGTTCGCCACGGCAAAAAAGCAGTGGCTGCCCATAGGTGGCGACGGTGTTGTCTATACCCGAGGGCGTGCCGTGTGCCACCTGTTCGCATTCATAGGCAAGCTGACAAATCTCCGCGTCCTTCAGTTCCAAACCGCAATGCCGATCGAGTGCGCGTATCACCGCCACGGCCAGAGCCGCCGAACCGCCCAGACCCATGGCGCGCGGCACATCCGGATACACTTGGATACGCAGCGCGCGGTCGGCAAGTTTCAGTTTCTGCAAAATCAGTGTCAGCGACTGCAGCAGCGAACCCGGATGCTCAACACCCGGCTGCAGACGCTGCTCGACACCCCAGCGCGGAATGATCAGGTGGGTGCCGCTGTCCGAATCTTCTGCGCGGGCGCGGATCCGCAGCGGCACCGGCACGGCAATGGCGTGGCGTCCGTACACCACCGCGTGCTCGCCCAACAGGATTGCCTTGCCATAACCGGTGGCATAGTCCGCCTCGTTGATTTGCCCAATTGAATAGATGGCCGCCGATTCTGGCCGCGCCTGCGCCCGCACTTCGGCGATGATTTCCTTCGCCTTCCAGATCTTGATCTCGCCGCCATCGAGCAAACGCTCCACTACCGTGTCAAAAATCTCCGCGCTGGCGCCCGCGGCCACGGCCACGCTGCGCGCATGCAGGGTCATGTGTCCCTGTTGAATGCCCTCGGTTACCAGCGCGCGCAACGCCGAAAAGTTCTGTGCGAGACCGACCACACCCATGATCTCGGCGAGTTCACGTGCAGATTTGATGCCCAGCAAACGATTGTTCAACGCCACCGTGGGATTGGTCTGCAGCGGTCCGCCGACGATGCCTACCTTCATGGGTATCTCGATGCTGCCAACCAGATCGCCCAGGTCATTCTTGTACCAGCGCGTCAACGACGTATAGGATTTGCCGCGCGCAGCATAGGCGTGAGCCGCGGCTTCGAGCGCACGCCAATCGTTGCCAGTAGCGAGCGCCACGGCATCCACGCCATTCATGATTCCCTTGTTGTGGGTCGCCGCGCGATACGGGTCCACGACCGCCAGATCGTTCGCGAGAATGATGCCGTCCCGTACCTGTTCGCCGTCGTACCCCTTGCTGGCCAGCACTTCGACAGGAATGGTGGCCTTGGCCCAGACCAGTGCACGGTCCGTCAGATTCGACAGGATGCGCAAGAACACCTTGCCGCCGGTGATGGCCTCGACCAGCGGCGCGACGCCTTCACACATAGTGTTGACCATGTTCGCACCCATGGCGTCGCAGGTGTTGACCAGCAGATGCACGACCACCATGTCGTGCCGGCCGTCCGCGGCGGGATGGATCCTGACTTCCACGTCTTCGGCACCGCCGCCGCGCGCCACCATCTTCGGGTGCAGACTGTTGGCGAGATTGATGATCTCCTGCTTGCGCTGCAGCACTGCCGCCTGCGCTTTGGCGGAATTATCAATATCCACCACCTGCACCTGGCCGATGAGAATGGGCTTGGTGCTTTCGGTGGTAAAGCCACCGGCATCGCGCACTTGTTTGGCGGCCGAACTGAGTGCGGCGACGATGGAGGGTTCTTCCACCACCAGCGGTACGACGTAATCATGGTTATTGATGAGGAAATTGAGAGCCAGACCGAGCGGCAATCCCATGACGCCGATCACATTCTCGATCATCTTGTCGGCACGTTGGACATTCAGTGTGTGCTGACCGGTGATGAGTGTCTGAAAATCTTCCTTGGACAGCAGGCCGCGTTCACGAACCAGGCTTACCCGATCCGCAACGGATAGCTTGTAAAATCCCGGCATTCTCGACTGGTTCATAAGGCCTCCTTCTTGCTGTTAGTTGATGATTTGGGCCTCCAATCCTTGCGGGTCCACCGCCAAATCGAGGGTTCGAAATCCTGCTTGTGTAATCCGCTGGCGGAAATCCGCAAGCTGGGCGTCGTCCATGCTGAAAGCGATGCCGGCATCGCCACCGCCGGCTCCGCAGCTTTTGTAAGCCACACCGCAGGCTACGGCGGCGGCGGCGATCTCGCGATGCTCACGGCTCACGATGTCCACACCGCTTGCCACACCCAGTTGCGCGAGATCTTCAAGGTACGCGCCAAGCGCCTGCATGAACGCATTGGCATCACCGCATTGAATGGCATCGGTCCCGGCAATAGCCTTCGCCTTCAACCCATCCATAACAGCATTATACTGCTGCGGTTCAAGTCCGGCCCAATGTGCGATGCGTGCCAGAAAATCGCCAGTTGAGGCCGACTCGCCGGCCCACACGCAGCACCACGCAAGCCCGCGCGGGAGTAGCGCTGGCGAGGATGCTGGAACGCCGTCATTTTTTACCTGGTAAATCAGCACGCCACCATGCAGCGCGGCAGCAATATCCAGGCCGCTGCCGCGGCCATTCTGCATGCGGCGATGGAGTCCGATCAGACTGTCAACGCTTGGTGCCGGGCGGCCTTGCATGACACACAAGGCCCCGGCCAGCGCCACCGTGAGCGCCGCGCTCGAACCAAGTCCGAGCTTTGCCCGTTCGCCATGCGCATCCAGAAAAAAACTATCCGTATCCAGTTCGGCGCGAAACGCCCGCGCCATACCGGCAGCCATGTTATCTTCCAGTACCGCCGTCACCAGCCGCAGCTGATCGATCAGCCGCGCGTCGCCAAGCCATTCCACTTTCCCGTCGGCGTGCAGACGACACTCGGCTGTGATCCCGAGCGCGGGTGCGCTCACGGCAATATACTCACCGCCGATTTCCGTGAGGGTGACGCGCGCGCGGCGATTCACCGCCATCACCAGCGCTGGCGCGCCTTCAAGCACCGCGTATTCCCCCAGCAACACCAGCTTGCCCGGCGCTGAAGCGATGACTTGCATCAGGCTGCAGGTCCGGTTTCGATCACGCGCGCGCCCTCGCCGAGTGCGCTGAGCAATACTTTCTCGACGCCCGGCAACTCGCGCAGCGCCGCTGCCACGCCTTGCGCATCGTCTGGCAGGCATACGGCTTTCACCTGCGGACCCGCGTCAACGGTAAAGAATGTTCCCAGACCCTCATGCTCGCGCAATTTGCGAATACGATGCAGGCATTCGACCGTGGCGGCATTCCAGTAAATCAGACCCGGTTGTGTCGTGAGCATGACCGCGTGCATCTTGAGACAGTTATGTTCGCTCACCGCCGCCAGCATCCCGAAATCGCGCGTCAACACCGCACGCCGCGCCGTCGCCAGATCCTTTGCGGTGGCCGCGACCCAATCACCGTAAAACGGCGAGGTTCGCTGCGAGAGTTCCATGCCGGCACTGGAACCGACGATTTTCGCGCAGCTTGAAGTCACCGCCACCACCACCCCTAATGGCCACTCCGCCGCCGCCAGCAGCGGCGTCGCATACGCATCCTCACCGTCGTCGCGTTCACCCACCGCCATCTCGACGAACCCACCGAAGATCGAACGCGCGGCGGAACCGGAACCTCGGCGTGCCAGAGCCGATAATTCCCGTGGATCGAGTTTCAGCTCCAGCGCGCGGCTCGCGGCCAATACCAGCGCCGCAAACCCGGACGCCGACGAGGCAAGTCCCGCGCCGGTTGGAAAATTGTTTTCGGTTTCAATGCCGGCATGCAGATCAACACCGGCCCGTTTCCGCAGAAGATCCAGACAAGCGCTTACGCGCGCAAGCTCGGCAGTATTCTCCGCACCATTCAGGCACAGCTCGTCTTGCAAAAGCGCGGCATCAAAACGCACCCGCGTGCGTGTCCACAGCGAATCGAGCGTAACCGAAAGAGAACCGTTTGCCGGGAGATTCAGCGCGGCGTTGCGCTTGCCCCAATACTTGATGAGCGCAATGTTGGGCTGGGCTTGTGCGAGGGCTTGCATGATTCAGGTTGGAGACGCCCTATTCGATTGGGATTCGCAAGATTGTCATCTGAGCCTCAGGCTCCTTCAACAATAGCCTTTTTGCCGGAACCATTGTATCGCGTCGCTGAACGCTGCTTGGGCGGGACGTGCTTGATAACCGAGTTCCTCGTCCGCGCGCCGATGTGAAAAGTACATTTTCTTCTTTGCAAGCCGCACGCCGGTGAGCGTGATGGCCGGAGCATGACCGCTCAAGCGCGCCAAACCCTCCGCAAGTCCGGCGACTGGCAACAACAGAGCGTGCGGCAGGCGCACACGCGGTGGCCGGTGGCCGGCGATACGCGCCACCTCGGTGAGAATCTGCAGCAGGCTCATATTCTCACCGCCGAGGATATAGCGCCGTCTGGAGCGGCCACGTTCATACGCAAGCACGTGTCCGGCAGCCACATCATCCACGTGCACGATATTCAGACCGGTCTCCACGTAAGCCGGCATCTTGCCGCGCGCGGCATCCAGAATCATTCGTCCCGTGGGCGTCGGCTTGATGTCACGCGGTCCGACCGGCGTGGATGGGTTGACGATCACGATGTCCAGGCCGCGTCTTTCGGCGAAGCGGCGCATAAGATGTTCGGCCATGAATTTCGAGCGCTTGTAATCACCGATCATGTCGTCGAAGTTAACCGGCGTCTCCTCATCAGCTGGCGTCGCGTCCGCATTCAGGCCCAAGGTGGCGACACTGCTGGTGCACACGATGCGGCTGACATTCTGCTGCGCTGCGGCGATCAAGATGTTGCGCGTGCCGCGCACATTGTTCGCATACAGTTCGCGTGGCTGCCGCGCCCAGAGGCGGTAATCCGCCGCCACGTGAAATAGCCCCCGGCAACCCTGCAATGCGCTCCGCAGCGACGCGGAATCCAGCAAATCGCCATTCATGATTTCGATATTCAGGCCGCGCAGATTATCCAAACGGCTGGTGTTACGCACCAGGACGCGCACTTTATAACCAGCCTCCAGCAAGCGCCGCGCCACCGCCGAGCCGACAAAACCGCTCGCACCGGTAACCAGCACGCGCGCGTTCATGCGGGGAGCACGGCGGACAAGGCCCGGGGTGCGGCCGCAATCAGCGTTCGCTGCGCGTCTGCGAAATCGCGCCGGAGTACCGCGAGCGTGCGCCACGTCAATGGCCCGTTGAGCATGACACCGAATAAACCGCGTAGGCTCAAACGACCCTTGCGGTTTATCAAACTCAGCACTACCGGCGGCACGCTGCGCTCGGCCGGATCGCAAATCGCCTTGACGGCCACGAACGGCAGATTCGCGCGCGCCGCTACCGCCGCCACTGCCGCGCTTTCCATGTCCACAGCCACCACTCCGGTGCGCGTGGCCAAAGTCTGTTTATCCGCGGCTGACAATACTGCATCTGGAGCTGACCACAGCGCACCGCGTTGTACGCGCATGTGTGAAGACAAGGCGGCAAACAATCGCTCACTCACGGCTGCATCAGGTATCAAGGCATCGCCACCTGACGAATGGATAATGCGATCAGGAATCAACAGATCGCCGGGCCGCAGCGCTGGCGCCAAGCCGCCGGCGATTCCCCAACTCAGCAAACAATCCGCGCCCTTGGCGATCAACCGCTCGGCCGCAGCCTGGGCGTTGTCGGGTCCCATACCGGCCAGCACCAGCCAGCCGCTCTCCATGCGCAGACACTCTCCTACGCGCACGCCGCGTAGGCCGAAACTGCGCGCCTCCTGTGGCAGCGCCACCACGATACCGGGCAGCTCAACGGCTGCCGTTTGTGATGACATTGCGATAACGCGCCAGTGCCCAAAAGGGAAAATACTGACTGTAACCGTGGTATTTCAGATAAAACACGCGTGGAAAACCCGGCGCGTTGAATTCAGGATCGTACCAACCGCCGTCCTGCTGCGTGCGCAGCAGGTATTCGACACCACGCGCCACGTCCGGACTGCCACCTTCGCCGGCGGCCATCAGCCCCAACAACGCCCAAGCGGTTTGGCACGCAGTGCTCCTCGGGCCGTGACCGGCAAGTTTGGGATCAAAATAGTCGTCGTTGGTTTCACCCCAGCCGCCATCCGCTTGCTGGCGCGATCTCAACCAGGCAACGGCGCGCCGGATTTCGGGCGCATCCGTATTCACTCCGGCCATCGCGAACGCCGCAAGCACCGACCAAGTACCATAAATATAGTTCGTGCCCCAACGGCCGAACCAGGCGCCGTCCTCCCGCTGTTCGCGGCGCAGAAACGCCAGCGTCCGATCGCGGGCGAGCTGATCTTGCGGCCGCTTGAGGCACGACAACAAAGTCAACACGCGCGCGCTCACGTCGCTGGTGGGCGGATCCAGCAACGCGCCGTGATCGGCAAACGGAATCTGGTTGAGATACGCATGATTGTTGTCTGCGTCAAATGCCGCGAAGCCGCCGTTGCGGGACTGCATGCCGACCAGCCAGTCAGCCGCGCGCACAATCGCATCGCGATATTCATCCCGGTTCGGCACCTGGTGCATCGCTCTCGCCACGACCGCGGTGTCGTCGAGGTCGGGGTACGCGTCGTTCTGGAACTGGAACGCCCAGCCGCCGCCGGCAAGCCGCGGATGCGTTTCGCGCCAATCGCCCGGCGCATCCAGCAACTGTCGTGCGCGCAGCCAGTCGAGTGCGCGCGGCACTACGTCCGGCTGCGCACCGCCGTCTTCCTGCAACGCAAGACAGATCAGGCCGGTGTCCCAGACCGGTGACACGCAGGGCTGGCAATAAGCCTCCAGATCCCGCTCCACCAGCAGTTCGCGGATTGCGCCACGGGTCTGCAACCGATGCGGATGCTCGGTAGGATAGCCCAATAATTCGAGGGCTTCGCAGGCATTGACCATGGCGGGAAAGATGGCGCCCAGACCGCCCGTGCCGTTCAAGCGTGCGATGATCCACTGCTCCGCCCGGTGTAGCGCGCGTTTGCGCAGCCAGCGCGGAATCAGGAACTCGAGCCGGCGGCCGATCGCATCAAACGTCAGAAATACACGATTCAATGTGGAGCGCACCGGCAAATAATGGCGCTCCTGTTTCGGAGGCGTGCTGAACAGCTCACGGATGTGCACGCCGTTTGGATTTCTGGCGCGCGGTTTGAGGCTGGTCAGCACCGTCAACGGCACCATGACCGTGCGCGACCAGTACGAAACCTTGAGCAGATGGAACGGAAACCAGCGGGGCAGCAGCATGATTTCCACCGGCACAAACGGCACACCGCGCCAGGGCAGCTCGCCGTACAGCGCGAGCGCGATGCGGGTGAACACGTTGGCACGCGCCGCGCCTCCGCGTGCGAGAATCGTCGCACGCGCACGCCGCATATGGGGTGCGTCAGGAGAATCGCCGGCAAGTTTCAACGCAAAATAGGCTTTGATGCTGCAGCTCAGGTCCTGCGCACCGCCCGGATACAGAGGCCAGCCGCCGTCTTCATCCTGATGGCTACGCAGATACTTTGCCAGCTTGTCCTGGATACGTGGTTCGGACTCGCCGAAATAATGCAGCATCAGGATGTATTCGGCGGGAATCGTGCAATCCGCCTCCAGTTCGTAATGCCAGAACCCTGCGCGATCCTGGCGCGCAAGAATGTTATCGCGCGCCGCATCAATCGCACCGGCAAGCCTGCCGTCATCGGTGAGACAGGAAAAATCCAAACGGCGCGCCGCCGCGAAATCCACCTGCAAATTTCCGGCATTCGTGCGCATGTCTTATTCGTGCCGCAGACGCCGTGAACGCCCCGCTGCGTGATGCACAAGTGGTGAAAGATCATGACCGTGCACAATGGCCGAGACCCAGTCGGCGGCGATGGCTTGGAAAGGTAGATTCTTCCCCAGACGCACAAACCAGCGTTTCAATACCCGGTCATAACTGGCGAACAGATGTGTCACGATTACAATCTTCTTAACCACGCGCCGCGACACTTTCACCTGGTTGCCGGCGGTGAAATCCAGCTTGTCGTTGATGGATTGCAAGGTTCGCATGGCGAGGCCAATGGCAATCAGGCAGAAACGCCGCAAGCCCACCTCTTTGTCCGGAATCAGCAGAGTGTAATCCAGGGCGTTGCGCAAATGGCTGTGAGCAAGGCTGACGAGATTCGCGTAGGCTTGCTGGAAACCCGGCACGATGTGATCACGCCGCACCTCTTCCAGCTTGACGCCAACACGCTCAAAAATGTCGCGCGGCAGCCAGCAGACTCCTCGATCATGGTCTTCCCAGAAATCCTTCAGAATATTGGTCATCTGCAGGCCTTGCCCGAAGGACACACCGAGGCTGGCCATGGCCTCACGCTGCCGGGCGATCTCCGGCGAATACTCGCAGAACAATTCGGTGAGGGTTTCACCCACGATGCCCGCAACGAAGTAGCAGTACCGGTCCAGTTCACGAAGATCAGTGAGTCCGTTGACGCTGGCATTACGTTCATAGCGCGGCATGCCTTCGCACATGATGCTGATGCAGTGTGTCAGGGCGGTGCGCTGACGCGGATTGAAACTTTGTGTCACGCGGATTACAGCCGGCGTATTGCTGACCAGCTCCTTCTCCGCGGGCAAGGCCCTCCCAACAAGCAATGGAGCCAACTCACAGCTAAAAGCCGTGGCATCTCCGGTACCATTGACGACCCGCACGAACAAAGCATGAAAGTATTGCTTTTCGGCGGCCGAAAGTACCTGTTCATCTTCGATGGTGTCGGCGATCCGGCACAACAGATACGCGTTGGCGACGACTATGCGCAGGGCTTCGGGTAATTGAGGGATAGTCAGGGCGAATGTTCTGGACACACCGGACAAAATCCGATCCTGGTAGCTCAGTGCTTCGTCTGCGGACACATGAGCAGCAGCGTTCTTGTTCATCTTGCCACCTCCACCGTCTCATCGCTTCGACCGTTCCCTGTCTGTGTTTAAATATAGCAGAAACCTATGATAACGCGCCGGTGCCGGTAGTAAATCCTCACATAAACAAGAACTTGAGGAATATATCGCAGCCGGATATATGTCAATACACGGCTTTGACAAATGCGCGGTTTTTTCTATAGGCTCCAATCCTGTATCCAGGCTCTTGAAAATTTTCCGTGGCGGCCCAATATGAGTTTCGCGAACCGGCTCGGCAATTACCTCGCGCACGTGGAACGCGCGCTGGAAGAACGTCTGCCGCCGGCTGATGAAAAGCCGGCAATCTTGCATCAGGCAATGCGCTATTCAGTGCTGGGCGGCGGCAAGCGTATCCGTTCGTTGCTGTGCTACGCCACAGGAGAAGTATTGGGCATCCAGCCCGTGGAGCTCGATGACGCGGCTTGCGCGGTGGAATTCATTCATGCGTTTTCGCTGATCCACGACGATCTGCCGGCCATGGATGACGATACGCTGCGGCGCGGCCGCCCCACTACCCACAAGGCATTCGGCGTGGCGAACGCCATACTCGCCGGTGACGCCTTGCAGACCCTGGCATTTGAAGTGCTGGCAAATACAAAGACCAAGCGTGTTGCAAGCCGGCTGGACATGCTGGCGGTGCTGGCGACAGCCACCGGCTCAAGGGGCATGACCGGTGGCCAGGCCATAGATCTGGCCTCTGAAGAAAAGCGCCTGAGCATCGCCGAACTCGAAGACATGGACCGTCACAAGACCGGCCGACTGATTTGTGCAAGCGTACTGATGCCCTGCTGCATCCCTGTGGACCTTGCACCAGCGCGGCGCGCGGCGCTGGACCACTTCGGTGACAGCATCGGCCTGGCGTTTCAGATCCGGGACGATGTGCTGGATGTGGAAGGCGACAGCGCACTCACCGGCAAAACCCGCGGCGCAGACGCCGCACACGACAAGGCCACGTATCCTGCGCTGCTCGGTTTGGATAACGCCAAACAGCGGGCAGATGAATTATATGCAGGGGCGCTGACCGCACTCGAACCGTTCGGGGCGGCGGCCGAGCCTTTGCACTGGATGGCTGAATATGTCGTTCACCGGGATCATTAGCAGGCTCGACCGCAACACGGTAATACAGGTCTTTTTAGGCCGCATACACCAGCAGACTCTCCACTGGATAGCGCGTGAGTTTATTGCGGCCGTTCAGGAAAGCCAGCTCAATCAGAAACGCACAACAGGCGACCTCGGCTTGGCGTGACTCCACCAATGTGGCCGCCGCCGCCGCGGTGCCGCCGGTTGCCATCAAATCATCAACGATGGCGTAACGTCCACCTGCAATAAAAGCATCCTCATGAGCTTCGAGCGTATCGCTGCCGTATTCCAGTTGATAACGAATGTTGATAGTACGGTGCGGCAACTTCCCAGGTTTGCGCACCAGTTGCAGCGGCAAACCCAGGGTGAGCGCCAGCGCGGAACCAAAAATCAAGCCACGTGCTTCAATGGCAACGATAGTATCGGGGCGGTGTTTGACGAGCTTTTCCGCCAGCTTCTTAACTACCCAGCGGAAACATTCCGCATCGGCAAGCAGCGGTGTGATGTCCTTGAAGACCACGCCGGGTTTGGGGAAATCCGGTACGTCACGGATTTTGCGGCGGACGGCTGCAATATCCAAAGTGCGCGTTTCCCGGCCGGCTTTTTTTTCACATACCACGAAAGGTACTCCAGCAAATAATTACAGCGCTGCTTGAAGGTCGGCTCTCGGATTTTTGTCTTCCGGTACGGCCTTGGGCACATAGCGTTTGGCGAGCTTGCCATCTTTGCCGGTCAGGGACTTCTCGCAATTTCACTGGATACCGACGCCGATGGCAGGGATCAACACCAAGCCACGCAATACAAATACGTCCGCAATCCCCAGTACAATGACAAACAACCTCCAATCGAGGAAACTCAACTATTCCAGAAAATGCGGGGGCGGATTCATGCGCCGCCGACGACACCCACGACATCCGAAGGATTCATGCGCAGGTAAAACACCCGCGGGCAACGACCGAACCGGTGTGTCGCAGAAGAGTTTAACACCTACTCGTGTTGCCAAGTTCCGAGCACAAGAGCTGCATGCCCCGACCCGGTTGCATCAGGATCGTCGCTGCATTCGACGAGCCCACGAATCAGCACCATGCTGCGAGTGGCGTGGGCCAGCCTCCTGTGATACACCTCGTACAGTATCCGTCGTGGCATGATCGGCATCTCGTGAAGATGCCTTATTGTAACAGCGCCCTCGATGTCAGCTGATCGCTCGGCGCAGGCGGGAAGGACACGGCCATCGTAATCACGGTTTTGACAGCCAATCGCCAGAGCTGCGGCGTGCTCGACGTGTGTGTTTTTCGGGTTATTCGTCGTTGCCACAGACAATACACCATTGGCACCATCAGCAGCGACAGCGCAGTCGAAATACACCAACATCACCACACCGATTTCGGACGCAACGCCTGCGAGCGCCATAAAGCCCATGGCGACCGTCGCCGACAGCTTGTACTCGAGTAGCCACAACAGCCACACATACCCACCAGCGACAGCGGCAGCATGCCCATGATGATGAACGCCTTGGTGAAGCTGCGGAAATTGAGTTATAGCAACAACAGCATTACAAACGAATTCAAAGACACCACCAGTTTCAAACGCACTTCGGCACGTTGCAGGTACTGATACTGCCCCGCCCTTGTCAGTGTATAACCGGCGGGCAATCTCAGGTGGTTTGCCATCTACACCTGGGCCGCCGACACATAGGAACCGGGATCACACCCGCTGGCGGTCGCCGGTTTCCATCCCCTAAAGATTACTTCTGACTTCCTGTATCTGACCTCCCGCGCCGGTTGGTTCCAAGTGTCACCTGCCTTCAATGGCGGCGTCTATACTCTCCTATGCAATCGGATGGTAAGACCATGCACAGAGAACCCTGTAATCGGACTGCCTTTGCGGGCTTATGCCTCGCGGTCATCTTTCTGACCCTGGCTGGCTGCGGAGGTGGAGGCGGCAGCACGACTGGAACCGGCACTGGTGGCGGACAGACACCACCTCCGCCCGTCCCCGGTTCCGCGGTGAACGTGCTCACCTACCACAACGACAATGCACGCGATGGTCTCAACGATCAGGAAAGCATTCTGACTCCGGCCAAGGTGAACGCCACGGATTTCGGCAAGATCAACTTCTATCCCGCCGACGGCAAGGTGGACGCCCAGCCACTGTATGTTTCCAATCTGGCCGTGGCCGGCAGCGCGCACAACGTTCTGTACGTGGCCACGGAACACGACAGCGTGTACGCC